>JAEEVE010000026.1 GCA_016290765.1 Muribaculaceae bacterium | reverse complement strand
CCAATTACTTTGGCACCCACATCCGCCTGTCCTGCTTGCTCATGACCGTGACCAACAGCGGCTCCACCTACTTGACGATGCAATCGCAGCAACAGCAGCAATCCATGCCTGGCATGAAGGCGATGATGTACCTGATGCCGCTCATGTTCCTGGTGTTCTTCAACAACTACGCCTCGGGTCTGAGCTACTACTATTTCATCTCGTTGCTCATCACCATCGCGCAGACCTATGCTTGCCGCGCGTTTGTCAGTGAGGACAAGGTACGGGCGCAAATTGCTATCAACAAGACCAAGCCCCGCAAGAAGAGCGGAATGATGGCACGCCTCGAGGAGGCTCAGCGTCGTCAGCAGGAAATGCTCCGCGAGCAAGAAAAGCGCAACAAAAAACGCAAATAAGAAACAACTTATATTCAATGATGTGTCATGTAATACGAGACATCTTATCGTACAAATTAAAATTATAAAGCTATGATTCACAATTGTCAACAATGTCACCGTGATTTCACGGCCCCTGACAACTCTCCAAGTGTGCAATGCCCCTACTGTGGCAATGTTCAGCAAACCCAGCAGCCTCAACAGCAGTATGGCCAGCAGCCGCAGTATCAACAGCCTTACGGCCAGCCGCAGTATCAACAGCCTTACGGCCAGCCGCAGTATGCCTACGGTAATCAAGTTCCTCCCACGACCGACATCGGCGTGTTTGATGTGGGTCCTTCGGGCAAGAGCCGCGGCATAGCAGGCCTCTTGGCCATTCTGGTTGGCACGCTGGGAATTCACTACTTCTACTGTGGCAAGACAGGTGGTGGCTTTATCTGCCTGCTGCTTTCAGTTGTCACATGTGGCTTGTGGGGTATCCTTACGCTGATTCAGGGCATCATGATGATGTGCATGCGCAGCGAAGAGTTTGAGCGTAAGTATGTGAACAGTCCGGCTACGTTCCCACTGTTCTAATCAGTGGTGCGCAAGGGCACATATAACAAGCCCGACTACATCAAGTGGATGCTTTGGACGGGTGCGGTGATTGCCATCGCCGCACTCGTCATGCTGTTTTTGAACCGCCAGCACATCTTTCATGTCACGCCCAAGTTTAACCTGGCTGACTATCCTGTGCGGGGCATCGACGTGAGCAACCACAACGGCAGTATTCAGTGGAAGCAGGTGGCCCGCGCTGGCTATCAGTTTGCCTATATCAAGGCTAGCGAAGGACGTACACACCGCGACAATGCCTTTAAGCGTAATGTCGAGCAGGCACATCAGGCGGGAATGCTAGTGGGTGCCTATCACTTTTTCCGCAAGAACCGTGGCGGCATCGAGCAGGCCCAAAATTTTCTCAATGCCGTCCAGGGGCTGCGATTGGATCTGCCCTTGGCTGTTGATGTCGAGGACTGGGACAATGACAATCGCACCGACGAGGCGCAAGTGCGTGAACGTCTGGTGACCATGGTCAACTCATTGCTCAAGACAGGACGTAGCGTGATGATATACACCAACGGCAACGGCTATGATAAGTATTACAGTCCCAACTTTCCCGACCTGGATCTTTGGCTTTGCTCGTTCCGCTCGCCCGATGCGTTGCGAAAGACGCACAGTCACCGCATCCAGCAATATAGTCACTGGGGCGAGGTGCCAGGCGTGAAAGATGATGTCGACCTCAATGTGTTCATGGGGTCGCAGACCGACTGGGAGAAGTGGTTGGAATCAATTAAAAATTAAGAAATTAGAAATTGAGGTATGTTGAGACGACTTGCTATAATGACGGTGTTGGCACTTGCGGCATTGGTGTCGCACGCTGCGGTGTACACTTGGAGCCAATACGACCTGAACTTCGAAGTGCCCGATGGCGGTTTTGTCACTTACAACAGTAATACCCGCTTTGAAATCCAGTGGGACGAGATGCTCATGGTCGTACAGCTTTACAACAAGCAAGAGAGTGGTGATAAACTCATCCGCGAGAACTTGCAACGCAAGGCACTGGGCTATAGCATGTATGATCTAAAGCAGGGAAAAGTCAAGGTGAAAGGCTTTAAGGGCCTCACCATTGATGGTACCATGCCCGACGGCACTCGTGCCATCATCGCCGACCTCATCAGCAACAAACAGGACTTAATAGTTGAGATCACGGTCAATTACCTGTATGGCAACCGCGAGATGGTCGATGACATGATCAAGTCATTTGCCGAGAACAAGAAAAAGCAACCCAACCGCGAGAAGCACAAACAGAAGGTCCAGTCGCGCGAGAAAGCCAAGATGGAGGAGCAGCAGCGCAAGCAGCAGGAGCAACAGCGCCAGCAAGAGCAACGTCGCCGCAACGAGAAAATATATGATGCTTAATTTTCCACACGAATAATCGGTCTTATGAATTCTATGTCGATGAGAAACTCCCTATTATTAATAATGTGTTTGGCAGCGATGACTGTCGTGGCGCAGATACCCGAAAGTGACTACCTGCTGATGCCACTTGTCTTCGAGCACCAGCAGACCGTGAACGACAATGCATTGGGTAGTAATACTGCGACTTCCTTGACCCTTGATGCTGGTGATGAATGGCTTCAGCAGGCCATAGCACAATCGCACCATTATAACAATGTGCGCTATCGTGCCATGGTCGAGCATCCGCAGTTGGTAGCCTACAACGTCAACTCGTTGCCCGAGCCGCCCAAGGAGTATGTCCTCACCAGCACACCTGCCAAGGGTATGCTAACCATCGAGGCGCCGCAGGTGGTGGCACCTGTTGATTCGGTCATCGACGAGGCACCCGTCAAGGTGCACAACTGGTTGCACACCTTCAACGGGTCGGTTCACTTCACACAAGCTTACATCAGTGATAACTGGTATCAGGGCGGTGAGAACAACCTTAATGTGCTGGCCGATATTAAGTGGGAGTGCAACCTGAATCAGGCGGTGCATCCCAATTGGTTGTTCAACAACATGATGAATTACAAGCTTGGTATCACCACAGCATCGGGCGATAGCCTGCGCAAGTATCGCATCAACGAGGACAACTTCCTCTTTACCTCGCAACTGGGTTACAAGGCGGTTAAGCACTGGTACTACAGTGCCATGTTGCAGTTCAAGACGCAGTTCTTCAACAACTACAAGCCCAATAGTGATGTAATGACAGCGGCATTCCTCTCGCCAGGCGAGTTGAACATTGGTATTGGTATGACCTATGACTACAAGAATGCTGATCAGACCAAGACACTAACTGTGGCCATCGCTCCATTGTCTTATAACCTGAAGATCTGCCGTGACATCGACCGTCTGAATCCTGTTAACTTTGGTATCGATGAGGGGCATCACACCAAGAGCACGTTTGGTAGCAACATCGAGGCAAAGTGGTTCTGGAAAATCAATCCCAGCATCACTTGGTCATCGCGATTCTATGTGTTTACCAACTATCATTATGTGCAAGGTGACTGGGAGAATACTTTTGACTTCTCCATCACGAGTCACCTCAACACCAAGATTTTCACCCACTTGCGTTATGACAAGTCGCATCCCTACCATGCCGATTGGCACTACTGGCAGTTCAAGGAAATCTTGAGTTTTGGTATCGTCTATCGCATCGCCACCAGCGATTAACTTTACACATTGTGAGACGTGCGCTGCTGCATATCATCATGCTATGGGCGGTGGTGGCAATGGCTGCGCCGCCGCAGAGCGAGTTTTTCCCCGGACTGGACGAGGACTCGATGCGTGTGCGACTCTTGCAATACGATCTGCAACCCATAGAGGGCATCTGGCAGTATAAGGCCGAACAGATGACGCTGGGCATTGAGCGATGCACGGGAGTCGATGAGGCTGAGTATCGCATTATCTTGCTGCATAGTGCCGATATGGAGCTGATGCCTGGCATGGTCATTGGATATCTTGCCAGCAGTGTCGATGAGACGAAGTACCGATTATGGCTCTATAGTGAACGCAACCGCTTGACGCTGCATGGTCCTATGGAGGCTGTCGCTACCTTCGACCGCGAAAAAGGCACTATCATTTTCGACCCGCCTCACTGGCGTGCAAAGGTGCGCCTCAATTTCACGCGATTTCTCCCATCGATTTTTCGCGTCGTGAGCGTTACTCCCGAAATCGTAGACCAGAAACTGCCTGTCGGGTTCAACAAGATTTATCCCATCGAAGGCGACACCCGTCGGTTCAATAAGATAAGATATCTGTAACCTTTAGACCACAATGATGCGTCGTTTATTTCCTATTTTGTTCTTGGTATTGGCGTTTACATCGGTCGCGCGCACGCGCACCACGCAGCGGCAATTGCATAGTGCGGCGGCGATAGTGCAGACCATTGACGCCACTGAAGTCGATTCTGTCGACTTGGCGGCGGGCGTAAACCCTGATGGCATTGTCATGAAGGGCTTCAGCAAGCGAGCCAGCGATAGCAAGGAGTCGTTTTTCCTCACCAGTCGCTTGGCGCATCGCATCTCGAGTGTGCGATTGCTCATGCGCTACATGACCATGGATGGCGAGATAATTCATGAGCGCCGCATGGTGGTGCCTGTTGACCTCAAGCCAGGAGAGACACGGCTGGTATCGGTCAAGACTTTCGATGTGCAGCACCTCTTCTATTACTATGGCGGGAACAAGCCCCGAAAGAGTGCAACACCCTTCAAGGTTGCCTATCGACTCACGGGATATGATATACCCGTAGGGAATTAAACCTTGAAACACTCAAGGGGTCTAAATGCCAAAAGAAGCACGATAATGAAGCGAAACATTCTTACCATCGTGGGTGCCATCATCGCGATGGCTTTGTTACCGGTCAAGTCACAGGCTGTCGACTTCTCTAACGAGCACCTCAACTATGAGATTGTCTATCATTGGGGTGTGATTTGGAAGCATGCCGGTGACGCCTCGTTGAGTATCAAGCGGACGAGTACTGGATATTACTCGCAGCTCGTGGGCAAGACGCGCTCGTGGGCCGACAAGGTATACCCCGTGCGTGACACGCTCAAATGCAGCATGAACGACAAGCTGCAGCCATTGCGCTACGAGAAGCTCACTCACGAGAAGGATTACTATGCCCACGACATTGTGACGTTCAGCTATAACTATGGCAGCACCAATGCCACTGGCACACGCATTAGGCGAGGTAAGCCCAATGCTGAGATTAGCCTTTCGGCCAAGTGCCAAGCCTACGACATGGTCAGCGTGTTCTACATGCTTCGCAATCTGGATTACAGCCAGATGAGCACCAGCAAACCCGTGAGCACAGTCATTTTTTCGGGTAAACAAAAGGAGTATCTGACGATTACCTACAAGGGCAAGGAAAATATCAAAATGCGTGATGGCACCAAGCGAGAGGCCTATCATATCAAGTTCCGCTTCACGCAAGAGGGCGGAAAGAAGTCGAGCGACAATATTGATGCTTGGATGTCGACCGATGCCAAACGAATACCACTGCTACTAGTTGGCAAACTCCCTATAGGTGAAGTCAAATGCTATTATAAGAGTTAATAAAATCGCCTTGTTCTTCAAAAAAATGAAAACAAGGCGATTTTTTTCATTTTATTTTTGTAACTTTGTAGTCAATTTAGAAAAATATTCATAGTAACTTTTTATATAACTAAACAACATGGTAAGTTTCAAGGAGTTAGGCCTGGTCAACACCCGTGAGATGTTTGCCAAGGCAATCAATGGCGGTTATGCCATCCCCGCGTTCAATTTCAACAACATGGAGCAGCTTCAGGCCATCATCCAGGCCTCGGCCCAGACCAAGTCGCCCGTTATCCTGCAGGTGTCGAGTGGTGCACGCAAGTATGCCAATCAGACCTTGTTGCGTTACATGGCACAGGGAGCAGTGGAGTATGCCAAGGAACTGGGTTGGGAGCATCCTCAGATTTGCCTCCATCTCGACCATGGTAACACCTTCGAACTGTGCAAGTCGTGCTGCGACTTCGGCTTCTCGTCGGTGATGATCGACGGTTCGTCGCTCCCCTATGAGGAGAACATTGCTCTGACCCGCCAGGTCGTGGAGTATGCCCACCAGTTCGACGTGACCGTTGAGGCTGAGTTGGGTGTGCTGGCTGGTGTTGAGGACGAGGTGCAGGCCGAGGAGTCGCACTACACCAAGCCCGAGGAGGTCATTGACTTCGCTACCCGCACGGGTTGCGACTCGTTGGCAATCTCGATTGGCACTAGCCATGGCGCTTACAAGTTCACCCCCGAGCAGTGCACGGTTGATCCCGAAACTGGCCGTCTGGTTCCTCCTCCCTTGGCATTTGACGTGCTCGATGCCATCATGGAGAAACTCCCCGGCTTCCCCATCGTGCTCCACGGCTCGTCGAGCGTGCCCCAGGAGTATGTCGACATCATCAACAAGTATGGCGGCAAGATGCCCAACGCCGTCGGTATCCCCGAGGATCAGCTCCGCAAGGCTGCCAAGAGCGCTGTCTGCAAGATTAACATCGACAGTGACAGCCGTCTGGCCTTCACCGCAGCCGTTCGTAAGGTGCTTGCCGAGAAGCCCGGAGAGTTTGACCCCCGCAAGTACTGCGGTCCCGCTCGCGAAGAGATGGTGAAGCTCTACACCCACAAGATTGTCAACGTCCTCGGCAGCGACGGCAAGGCACTTTGAAGCTATTAGCTTTTAGCTCACTGCTAACAAATCATTAGCCGTTAATCTCACAAGAGGTTAACGGCTAATTGCTAACAGCTAATGGCTCTCAATCCACATAGTCCCGCAGGATGTCGAGGGCGGTTTTGATGTCGTCATCGGTAATGGGGTTGTCGATGACGGGGTCGCCAATGTGCCGCAGCAGGGTGCAGTTGATTTCGCCCTGGCGGCTCTTTTTGTCATGACGCATCAACTCGAGCAAGGTGGGGTAGTCGTCGCAGGTGATGCCTGGCGTGCCATAGTGGTCTCGCACATAGGTGCCTAGGCGGTGCAGGTCATCGCTAGGAAATTGCAATAACATATGCGATAGCACAGCTTCGGCGACCAGGCCCCATGCCACCGCATAGCCGTGCGGCATGCTCGCCCTGATTCCTGATCCCTGAAAACTCGTGCCAGCGAGTCCTGACCTCTGAAAGGCCCAACTCTCAAGGGCATGCCCAACGGTATGCCCAAGGTTCAGTGTGCGCCGCAAACCTTGCTCGTGCGGGTCTTGTGCCACAATGCGTTGCTTGACCTGCACTGATGCCTCCAGTTGTTGCAATGTGAGTTGCTGCGGTGCTTGTTCTATGATTTGGCCGAATGTCTCGTGGCCATCGAGCATCGCATGCTTGATGACCTCGGCGTAACCCGAGCGCAGTTCCTTGGGGGGTAAAGATTTGAAGAAACACGTCGAGATGATGACCTCGTCGGCTTCGGCGAAAGCGCCCACCTCGTTTTTCAGTCCGTTGAAGTTGATTCCCGTTTTCCCGCCCACGGCAGCATCCACTGCGCTGAGCAGGGTGGTGGGGATGTTGATGAAGCGGATGCCCCGCTTGAAGGTGGCGGCCGCAAAGCCACCCAGGTCACATACCATGCCGCCCCCTATGTTGACCAGCACGCTCTGCCGTGTGGCTCCGTCATCGCTCAACGCATGCCACACTTGGGCAAGTGCGTCGAGCGTCTTATGCTCGTCGCCCGCATGAATAATAATCTCGGTAGCTTGATGCAGCGCCTTGCTGTCGATGTGCGGCAGCACTAGCTGGTGGGTGTTCTCGTCGGTGAGCACAAACAGCCGTAAGCAACAAGTGGATGCCAGCACCCTGTCGAGCGCGGCACCCACCTGGTTGGTGTATGTGATGTGCTGTGGCATCACGCTTTGGCCTGCTTGATGGCTTCGATCAGTGCTGGCAGGGCTTGCGCCAGGGCCTCCATGCTTGGATAGACAATATCGGCACCTGCCTTGTAAAGGTCTTTCTCGGGGATGGGACCTGTGGTCACACCGATGGTGAAGCATCCGGCAGCATGACCAGCCTGAACGCCCAATGGTGCGTTCTCGATGACGATGCACTGGTTGGGCTGTACGCCCGCTTTGAGTGCGCCCTTGAGGTAGGGTTCGGGGCTGGGTTTGCCACGGCGCACGTCATGGCCTGTCACGCGGTGTTCGCCAAACATGCCAGGATACTCAGTGTCAATACGGTCAAGCAGGCTCTGCTGCATTGACCCCGTGACAAGCACACGCTCGATGTTGGCGGCCTTCAGCGCCTCAAGCGTCGCCATGGTTCCAGGCATGGCAGGTACCTCGCCCAGTTCGGTGAAGTAACGCCCCTTCACGCCATAGAGCGCCACAGCCTCGGCGTCGGTAATGACCTTGCCGGCACCCTCCTTAAATTTTTTCTTGATGATCTCGCTACCGGTCATGCCCTCATAGAGGTAGAACTCGTCGCGTGTGCACTTGATGCCGTTTTTCTTCATCAGTTTCACCCAGGCACGGGTGTGGTTCTTCATTGAGTCAAAGAGCACGCCATCGTTGTCGATGAGCGCAGCCTTGATGTCCAGGCTCTTGTTACCCGTCGTTTTCAGGTAACCAGCAATTGCATTTTGTTCAGTCATATCTTTATTCTAATAGAGAATTTTCATTTCAATTCTGCATTGTGCATTGTGCATTGTGCATTAAATTCACCTCACTGTCACGTGGAAACACCCTTGTCGGCGTTCGTAGATGGCATAGCAGCGTCCTTGCTCTCGCTTCTGCTGGATGATCTCGGCCAGAATGTTCTTCAAGTCCTCGAGCGAGACCAGTCGCGTGGTGTCGAGGCAGTCAAATTTGGTCCAGCTGATATCGAAAGTTGTGGCAAATCGGTGGCAGGAACTGTCACTGGCGTTGCGGTTGCGGCGGCGCAGTTTACTCACACTATACTCGGTGCGCAAGAGGCTCGTCACCTTGATGCGATAGTCACCGCCGCCACGGTTGCGTACGGTGTCCTGGAAGGTTCGTCCGATGTCCTTGAGCAGTTGTGCGGCACGGGGTACAAGATAGGGCATCGACATCCACAGGGAGTCGACTACAAACTCGTCGCACGAATAGATGCGTTGGATGGGGCGGCGCAGGTGATAGGCGCTGCGCAAGTCAATCACCGGGTCGATGCCGCATGCCATGGCAGCTGGCAGTTGCAAGGCATTGGTGTCGTTAAACACCTCGCGTAGGCGACCCACTGAGTTGACCGGTAACCGCTGGATACCGTCGGCATCGCCCAGATCGTTCAGCAATCGGGCAATGTCACGAGGGTGCAGTGTCACCAGCGTGTCGGATGCAGCAGAGATTTCCTCGCTGGCATCGCTGTGGCCTGAGCAAGCACTCACGGCCAGCGACAATGTCAGCAACGCAAGGATTGTCCAGAGCAGCGACCGCATCATCGGCCTACAGTCTGGATATACAGCAGTCGTTGGTTCTCGCCCAGTTTCATGGCCTGCTCCACCTCCTTGTTGTCGAGCATGGCGCGTACGGTAGTTTTTAGTCCTGCCGAGGCGCAGTAGAGGTAGATGGCGTGCGAGGCGGCACCAGCGGTATAGTTCTGGAACTCGTCGCGCTGTTGTTTGTCGGTATTGACTACCAAGGCGATGTTGATGGGAGCGGTCTTGGCCCAGTCTTGTCGGGCTTGGATGGCGCGAAAGTCACCGGTGTTGACCACCGTCAGGGTGTTGTCTTCGGCGCTGTAGCGGCTAATCTCGGTGGCGGTAATGACATAGAGCTCCAGCTCCTGTCGGTTCATTGCCGTAGCGATGGTGCGTTTGCCGTCATGGGTGATACCCCAGGCAGCCCAGAGCATATTACTCAAGTCTTGTTTGGTCACTGTCGACGCGGGGTCGATGTCGCGCTGGCTCTTGCGCTCCTGCATGGCCTGCATCAGCGGCATGCCGCCTGTTGTCTGTGGAGTGGGGAGCACTTCGCCATTGAGGGCGCAACTTGTTGCAATCATCGCGGTCAAAGCGATGAACTTGGCAATCTTTTTCATGAATGTATTAATTATTTTTGCATCGCAAAGATACAAACTTTTCTATAACTTTCCAAATTTTTTGCCCCCAAAATTGCCTCTATTGCAAAAGATGGCAATCCCCCCTCCCAAAATGCGGGAGAGGGGATTGCAATGCATGATGCATTCAACCCGATTGGGTCATCAAGGGTAATTAGCTATTTTTCCCCAGCATGATGTTGATCACTGCGTTGACATCGGCGATGTCAATGCCGCCTTGTCCGTTGACGTTGGCATTACCGGGATAACTACTGGCCGAGGCCTTGCCCAGCATGATGTTAATGACGATGTTCACGTCGCTGATGTCCACCTTGCCGTCACCATTGATGTCACCTGCCTTGAGACTGCTGGCGGGGAAGTTCATGGTGTAGGATGTTGTGCCCGACGACTGAATTTTACTGCCCGAAGAGAAATAATAGACCCAGGCGAAGTACTTCTCGCCATTCATCACGTTGTCGCAATCAAACTGCACAGTCTTTGACCCTCCAGCCGAGATGGTTACCGGAATGGTCACATCTTGCACATTGCTGCCCCTGTTTCCATTGTTCACGCGATATAAGCGCAGGGTCACATCCTCGTTGTAGGTTGTGTTGCCTGTGTTCTTGATTACCGACTTCACGCTGAACTTGTTGCTGTTGATGACATAGTTGGTGGCGTTCAGCACCGTGTTGGTCACTGTCAACGATGCAGCGGGCATAGTGGTGATGCTCACCGTCTTGGTGATGAGCGGGCTGCTGCCGTTCTCGTTGAGCGAGAGTTTCACCGTCTTGGTGCCGGCGGTGGTGGGGGTGAAGTGGAACACCACATTTGCCGAAGTGTTTTTAGCCATGTCGGCCAGTGCCGAGGTGGTCTTCACGCCGTCGACAAACAGGTAAATAATATCGCCCTGCGTATTGCCTTTGTTGGTGATATTGGCGGTCACATCCACTTGCTTACCTGTGTTCTTGGTACCGGCAAAAGTCATACTGCTTGCGGTGTAGTTGGGTGTGGCATTGGTGCCGAAGACAGTGGCTGTGCAACTGTTGTTGCTGATGACCATCTGGATGTAGTTGGCACTGCTGCCCTCGCACACCTTCCACTGATTCTTGCCAAGTTCGCTGTAGATGGGGCGGATGTAGTAGGTGCCACTGGTCATGTTCTTGCCAAACGGAACGGTCCAGGTGTTGTGCATATACCAGCCCGGGTCGAGAGTCTCGTTGCGTGAAAAGGTGCGCAAGGTCGATAACATCGAGTTGCCTTGGAACAGACCGAAGCCATAATCGAACGACCTTGCCTCGTTCGAAGCATTTTGGAATCGGCCATAGACTTCAAAACTAAAGTCGTTGCTCGATGAGCTGCGGGTGAGCGTCGTGCTTGACTTGTAATTCATCTCATAGAAACGAATGAGAAGCGGGGAGGCAGTGTTAGCCTGTTTCTTGATACCAATAACCATGCCTTGGTCGTAGATATAGCCGCACGCGCCGTCACTGCCGCCGATGCCTTGCGCATCGGGGTTGAGGTCGCTCAGCACAAAGTAGCCGTTACTCAGGCTGTTCCAGCCCCAGTTGATGTGGAAAAGACCCGAAGCATCACAACCATCGCACACAAAAGCATGCCCACCAGGATTCTTTGTACCGCGGTACACCACGGGACGGCCCGCTTGCAGCTCGCTGTAGAGCAGGTTCTCCCAGTCGGCAGTCGTGTAGCTGTTACGTTTAACATAGTGGGCGGTGGCATCATAGTTGAAGTAGGTAACCAACGCCTGTGGGATGTCACTGGTCGAGGCACTTGAACTGTTCTTGTTGAACACCATCTTTAGACTTTGGTCGCAGTAATTCATGAGTTTGGCGACAGCTTGGCCCGATGCGTTGGCGGTGTCGCCATATTGATAAGCGTCTTTCATCGAGTTCCAGGCAAATGTGGTGACGCCCAATGCTGGACGGTAGAAAGTCAGGCCGTCGCTTTCAGATGTTGATGTGTAAGCGGGAATGGTCTTGGTGGTACTGGTGGGCCACTTATAATAGTACATCACCTGTGCCATCGCCGTTGCGACACAGCCTGTGGCGCCGTGAAGCGCAAGCGTCACACCATTGCTTGTGCTCGTGTTCGTAAAAGGTGCATAAAAGTTGAAAGGATTGTCCTGTCCCCAGATGCTCTTCAACATGGGGGCAATGGGTGCGCGGCTCACCTGCTGTGGGGAACGAGCCGACGCGTTGTTGGCTTGCTCGGCATAGTAGTCGAGTAGCTCCTGCATGGCGGGTGGTACATCGGTCACGTCAAATGTGCCGCTGTCGCTATAACCTAGGATTGCGGGAAGGTGGTCATTTCCTGCCACAATCACATAACCCTTACTGGCCTCGGCGTTAAACACATAGTATGCGCCCTGGCGAGGGGCATGTTGTCCAGTCTGCAAATTCACTGGATGCAGTGTCTTGCCGGTCATAAACTGCGAGGCGATAGCCTGCGCCTGATTTTCACTGATGCGGTTGGCCAGTGCTGTCGTTGCCATTAACATTGCGACAGCTGTAATCATGGTTTTTAATGTATTAAGATTCCTCATGTTTAGTGAATGAATTAGTTAACTTGTCTAGTAGCGAATTCTTCTTATTTCCCTAGCATCAAATTGATGACAGCGTTCACGTCGCTGATGTCCACTTGGCCATCATCAGTGACATCAGAAGTAGGAGTCGGCTCTTCTTTGCCCAGCATGATGTTGATGACAATGTTCACGTCGCTGATGTCCACAACGCCGTCGCCATTGATGTCGCCTGGCAGCAAGGGCGCTTCGGGAAAGACAATGGTGTGAGGCGGGGTCACATCGCACGGAATCAGTTCGCCCGCTGAGTAGTAGTACAATTGGCAGCAATATTGCTCGCCATCGACCACATTGTCGCAGTCAATTTGCACCACCACACTGTCGCCTGGTGCCAGTTGCAGTGGCATGGCAATGTCTTGAATAGCGATGCCATTCTCGTCATCCTGGATGCGGAACAGGCGCAGAACGATGTCCTCGTCATAGGCAATGGTGTCTACATTATTGATGGTGGCCTCGATGCTATAGATGCGGCTGGTGATGATGTGGTTGGTGGTGTCGGTGACGTTGAGAATCTGGCTGCGCATCATGAGCTCGACGGCAGGCATGCTGTCGATGGCCAGGTCTTGCACAAAGAGTGTGTCGGCGCCACTTTCTAGTAGTGATAGGGTGATAGTGTGGATGCCGGCGGTGTCAGGTGTGAAGTAAAACTTGATGTTGCCTGTGCAGCCTTGGTCCACGTCGATCATTGTGGTGTAAGCCTTGGTGCCGTTGTCCAGGAGGAATATGGGGTCGCCCAGGGTGTAGCCTAGGTTGGTAATACTGGCGGTGGCAGTGACCATCTTTCCTGCATGCAGCGTTCCGTCGAAGGTGAGATCATTAACTACATACTCGGGTGTGCCTGCCATGCCATGCAGCACATAGATGCAGGTGTCTTGTGCTAGGGTCACCTCGATGAAATTGAGGTCGCCGCCCTCGCACACCTTCCAGTCGTTAGCGTCGAGATCGCTCCAGATGGGTCGCAAGCAGTAGGTGGTTTCGCTCAATTCTGCTCCGAACTCGAGGTCAAAGGTGCTGGTAACTTGATGGTTTGGTGCCAGCGGAGTGGTGCGCGACTTGGTAGAAAGCGTCCCGAGCATGTCGCCGTCCTGGAAGAGCCCCCAGCCATAATCGAAGGCTTTTTCGACATGGGTGTTGTTGTGGAATACGCCAGTCACGTTGACCCTATAGTTGCCCAGGCTGTCGACGGGGTTGTCACTCATTCCGTGGACGTTCATGGAGTGGAAACGTATGTTGGATTGAACGGTTGACTCACTGCCAGGCTGGGCACCGATGACCATGGCTTGCCTCATAATGTATCCGCATTGCTCTTGGGCACCCTCAATATCCCATGCATCGGGGTTGAGGTCGCTCAGCACAAAGTAACCATTACTTTGTCCGTCCCATCCCCAGTTGACGTGGAACAGTCCTGTGTCGTCACAGCCATCGATGATAAAGGTATGCTGGTCAGTGTCGCGATCGCCGCGATAAATGACGGGTCGATGAGCTTGCAGTTCGGCATAGAGCATATCCTCCCAAGCTTGTGTGCTGTAGGTGTCGCGCTTCACATTGCGGGTGCTTACATCATAGCCAAAGTACTGCGTCAGCAGTTCGGGGATGGCGACAGCCGCTGCGGTCGAGGCCGTCTCTAGCAAGTCGGTTTGCAGTGCCTGAGCGCAATATAGGTACAACAGTGCCACAGCCTCACCGGCAGCGGTGCTGTCGGTGGTATGGTAGGCGTCTCGCATCATGTCCCATGCAAAGGTGGTGTCGGGCAACTCGGGCATCACGTGACCTTTGGTCGTGGTGGTGTATTCGGGTATGGGAAGCAGGGTCTCCTGAGGCCACTGGTGGTAATACATCAGCTGCGCCATGGCAGTCGCGGCACTTTCAGGCTGAGCTTGCCAGTGGATGGTGTCGCCAACGGCGGTAGTGTCGGACAGCAGCAAGAACTTGTTGAAGGGCGCTCCCTGGCCCCAAATGCTATGGGTTAGCGGCCGGATGGCATCGCGGACAATAAGCCGCGTGGGCTGGCTGGGCGCTTGACACTGGGCATAATAGTCGAGCAACTGCTGCATGGCGGGTGGCACATGGTTAAAATCAAATGTGCCTGTGTCGCTATAACCCAAAATGCTAGGCAGACGATCATCGCCAGCGACAATCACATAGCCCTGACCAGGTTGGGCGTTAAACACATAGTACGCACCTTGGCGAGGGGCATGCTGGCCGTGATGCAGGTTGACTGCCTGCAGCCTCTTGCCGGCCATAAAGCGAGAGGCGATGTCACGTGCTTGGCTCTGGCTGATAGGGTTAGCCCACAGGCTGGTTGCCAGCGCCAGTGCGACGGCGACAGCCAGTATACGGATAGTGTTGTGCTGGGTTATCATGAATCGGTTGTTATGTTTCGGTCTGCAAAGTTATCACGTTTTTTTGAATTATCGAATTATTTGACCGAGATTGTTGAAAATAACTGGAGGCACCAGATTATCTAGAATTTCTAGAATATCTGGTGCCTCTATTTCTTATAAGGGTTACAGCTTACTTGCCCAGCATGAGGTTGATGACAGCGTTGACGTCGCTGATGTCAACTCCGCCCTGGCCATCGACATTGGCATCGCCAGGATAGTCGCTTGCCTGAGCCTTGCCCAGCATGACATTGATGATGATGTTCACGTCGGCAATGTCGACGGTGCCGTCACCATTCACGTCACCAGCCTTGTACTCGGGCTCGGTGGGGAAGTACAGCGTGTGGGTCGAGGTGCCCTTGCACTTGATTTGCTCGCCAGCCGAGAAGTAGTATACCCAGCAGAAGTATCGCTCACCATTGACCACGTTGTCGCAATCAAAGCGTACCACCTTGGTCTCGCCAGGAGCTAGCACCAGAGGCTGGGCTACGTCTTGCACATTAGTGCCCGAGGTGCCATTGGACACGCGATACAGTCGCAGCACGATGTCCTCGTCGTAGGTGTTGGTGCCGTTGTTGGTGACGGTGGTCTCGACACTGTAGGTGCGGCTGGTGATAATCTTGTTGGCAGCATCTGTGACATAGAGAATCTTGTTGCTCATGGTCAGTGATGCCTCGGGCATGGCCTCGATGGTGAGCTCGCGGCTGATGAGAGGATTGCTGCCGTCCTCTTTGAGCGACAGGGTGATGGTGTGGGTACCAGGGGTGGTGGGTGTGAAATAGAATACGACATCGCCAGTCTTGCCCTTCTCGAGGTCTGTGAGTGAGACATTGGCTTTGGTGCCGTTGTCCATAATGTAAATCATGTCGCCCATGGTGTTGCCCAGGTTGGTGATGCTGGCGGTAGCGGTGACTTGACGACCTGCGTGCATCCTGCCGGCAAAGGTCATCTCGTTGGCCTGGTACTGAGGGGTTGCTCCAACTCCAAACACTTCGTAGGTGCACTGGTTGCCATTAATCTTGACCTCAACACAGTTGATGGTGCCTCCCTCGCATATCTTCCAGTCGTCCTCGAACAGGTCGCTCCAGATGGGACGCAGATAATAAGTGCCGTCGCTCAGGCCTGCACCAAATTCAAGGTCAAATGTGCTGTTGAGGTAGTAGTTCGGTGACAGAGGGTTGGAGCGCGACTTGGTAGAAAGCGTCGAGAGCATCTCATTGCCCTGGAAGATACCCCAGCCATAGTCGAAGACTTCTTCCTCACTGGTATTGTTATGGAAACGGCCCGAGATGTTTGCGCTGAAGTTGGCGTCGGCGCCGTTGCGCGTACCGTTGAACGAGTTGACGACCATGGTGTAGAAGCGCACATTGGTGGGCGCGAGGCTGTAGTCGTTAGGCTTGACGCCTGTGATCATGGCCTGGCCGAAGATGTAGCCGCACTCGCCCTCAGCACCGCCGATGCCTTGAGCATCGGGGTTGAGATCGCTGAGCACAAAGTAGCCATTGCTCAAGCCATTCCAGCCCCAGTTGATGTGGAACAGGCCGGTGTTGTCGCAACCGTCGACGATAAAGGCGTGTCCGCCAGGATTCTTGTCGCCGCGATAGACGACTGGGCGCTGGGCTTTCAGCTCAGCATAGAGCAGGTCTTCCCATGACTGGGTGTTGTAATTGGCGCGCTGGATATAGCGGGCTGTGGCGGCATAGTTGAAGTACTGAACCAGCGCTGAGGGAATCTTGCTGGTCGAAGCGCTGGAGGTGTTCTTCTGGAAGTCCATTTCCAGCACTTGCGCGCAATACAAGCTCAACTTGGCTGCTGCCTGTCCCGAGGCGTTGGTGCTGTCGGTAGTGTTATAGGTGTCCTTCATCTGGTCCCATTCGAAGGTGGTGACGGGCAGTTCGGGCATAAAGTAGCTGTTGGTCGTGGTGGTGTACTCGGGAATCGGTAGTTCGTTGCTGGCGGGCCACTTGTGGTAATACATCAATTGAGCCATGGCCGTGGCCACACAGCCCACCTTGCCGTGCCAAGCGCGGGTCACACCATTGCTGGTGGTAGTGCGGGTAAACGGCAGAAAGATGTTGAATGGCTCACCCTGGCCCCAGATGCTGTGGGTCAACGGACTGACTGCCTCACGTGGAATGAGACGTGAGGGCTGGCTGGGGGCGTTTGAGGCACACTCGGCATAGTAGTCGAGCAACTGCTGCATGGCCTCAGGAATGTCGTTGGGATCAATGGCTCCTGTATCACTGTAGCCCAGCACGGGTGGCAGGACGTCGTCGCCGGCAACAATCACATAGCCCTGGCTGGCCTGTGCGTTGAACACGTAGTAGGGCGCGTTTTGGCCTGGGGCGTGATTTGCCCGCTGGATACTGACTTGCTCAAGTGTCTTTCCCGACATGACTCGAGAAGCGACAGACTTGGCTTGATTCACACTGATGGGGCTAGCCCAAGAGAATGCCACATACAAGGCAGCGATTGATATGGCAATCGCTCGAAGGTTTCTTAGCTTTGTCATAAAAAAAGAATTACATTATTTTCTTTCGGCAAAAGTAGTGAATTTTTGTCACATATCATTTAAAGTGTGCAAAAAATGTGTTTGTGTGTGCCAAAATTCCTTCTAAATGATTACCTTTGCAGCGCATGAAACGCGAGCATTCACATCTAGGCATTACACGCAGGCAGCAAAGGTTTGCCTGGATAATCTTGTTGGTATATGTGCCGATGGTGCTGCTCTCGTCGATGCATGTCCACTCGCTGCACGAGTATGCCGAGGTGGTGGATTGCAACCTTTGCGAGACTTCGGCTCATCACTCGGGACACATCACCATCAGCCCGCAGCAACACGGTGAGTGCCTCTCATGCCGATTCCTGACCACACAAGTCGACATTCCCGAAGGAGTGTTCTGCTTTGTTGATAATCAGATTGTTAGTAAGTTAGAGTTTTCCCAAGCCACCGAACCAGTTTTCCCAAAGGTGGCGCATCCCTCATTGCGGGCACCCCCAAGCATTCTGTGGTTTTTTTATCTCGCTAGACGCTCTAGAATCTCTAGATTGTCTAGATAATCTAGAGCCTCTAGTGCCTCTAGAAAAACATTGTTTCTTTTTTAAAAAACATCACAGAATGAAATCATACCTTTCGATTCTGCTGCTGGCGTGTGCAGGCACGATGGCGGCACAAGATATGGTCGTGCTCGACTCGACCGATGTGTTCTTTCGCCACATAGAACTCAAACAAGTGGTGGTC
>JAEEVE010000025.1 GCA_016290765.1 Muribaculaceae bacterium | reverse complement strand
AAGCAAGTTCACGTCACTCGATCCCAGCGATAGCGCCGGCGTGGCATCGAGCGGCGATGTGATGCCCATGTCACGTGCGGTTTGGGCCACCAGCGGCAGTCCTACCTCGTTGCCCACGCGCACAGCGACACTGTTGATGCTCTGGGCAAATGCTGCGCGCAGGGTAATGTCGGCACCGCTGAAGTGGCCGCTTGCATTCGTGGGGCGCCAGTGCTCCATCTCTCGTTTCTGCTCATTGAAGACCAGTGTGTCAATATAAGCGTCACGGCGTCGGACACAAGGTGTGAGTCCATGTTCCATGGCTGTGGCGTAGACAAAGAGTTTGAATGTGCTGCCAGGCTGATGCATGGCAGTCACCTTGTCATACTTCCATGTATCGAAGTCCACATCGCCCACCCACGCCTTGACGTGTCCGTTGGCAGGGTCCATGGCGATGAAACCCGTGTGCAGGAAGTGAAGCATATAGCGCACCGAGTCCATCGAGCTCATTTCCATGTAGAGACTGTCGTTCTCATAGTCAAATAAATGCACCTGATGTGGAAGGTTCATGTAATAATTTACCGAGTCGAGGTCGTTGGGGAAACGTGCAAGCAATGAGCGGTAAACATCGGTATTACGTGCCTTGTCTTCGACAAAATTGGGGATGGGTTGTCCCTGATCGTCAACCCAACAGTCTTGCTTGCCCCAGTGCTGGTCGAAGTTTTTCTGAACGATTTTCATCTTCTCGCTAACAGCCTGTTCGGCATACTGCTGCATGCGCATGTCGATGGTTGTGTAGATCTTGAGTCCGTCTCGGTTTAGGTCCATTCCGTGTTCGTCGCACCACTGGCTCAGTTCGGCAGCGACTGCCTGACGGAAGTACATTGCCGGCCCGTCATAGGCACTCTCGACCGAATAGTTCAGTTCGATGGGCAATGCCTGGAGCGAGTCGCACTCCTGCTGGGTGATATGTCCCAGTCGGCGCGTGTTGTCAAGTACGGTGTTACGTCGGCGCAGGCTATTCTTAGGATTCAGGCGCGGGTTGTAGGTACTAGTGGCCTTGAGGATGCCCACAAGCACAGCGCACTCCTGCTGGTTGAGCTCCAGGGGCGATTTGTCGAAGTAGGTCTTCGCGGCTGTCTTGATGCCATAGGCATTGCTACCAAAGTCGACTGTGTTAGCATACATCTCGAGGATTTGCTGCTTGGTGTACCACATTTCGAGTTTGGTAGCGGTAATCCACTCCTTGCTCTTCATGATGAGCATCTTCACGCCCGGGATATAACCCAACAAACCAGTAGAATACTCGCGGGTGCGCAGCATGTTCTTGACCAACTGCTGCGACAATGTGCTGGCTCCGCGGGGCTTGCCGTGCAGAATCATGTCCTTGAGCGCGGCAGCAAATCCGCCGAAGTCAATGCCATGGTGGCTATAGAATCGTTCATCCTCGGTATCGATCAGGATGGTGAAGAACTGCGGATTGATGGAATCGTAGGGCACAGGGGTACGGTTCTCGTCAAAGTACTTACCAATCTCTGTGCCGTCGGCGCTGTAGATATAGCTTGCCACGGCTGTATTGGGGTGCATGATGCGGTCGGTACTGGGCGACTTGCCAAAGAGCCACAGGAAATTGATGTCTACGGCTATGAGATAAAGGATGAAACACACCACCATCGTAGCCAGTGCCACAAGCACCTTTCTCCACCAAGGCTTGCCACGATAAAGTCCCTTGTACCATGCCTTGAACCTGCGCCAGCCGCCGCGCACCTTGCGCCAGGCCATTACCAGCAAGTTCTCGTTATCTTTCGTTTCCATTTTTGCGCATTCGTTGTTATTAACCGACAAAGATAGTGATTTTAATTGAGAATGGAGAATTGAGAATGGAGAATTAAGGAATTTTGTTAGTTATTTGAATCTGGTTAGCGAATCAGGTAGTAGCATGCAAACGATTGCAGTGTGATTACACCTATTTGTCACATGCACATAATCAGGCGTTAAGCGATTGATAGGTAATTTTGCCGAAATTTTTCAAAAACTATGACCATCATCAAGAAAACATCACTCGCAATGTGCCTGTCACTGCTTTCTTTGACAGGTTTTTCACAAGGTTGGCCCGCCAACTATGGGGGCGTGATGCTGCAAGGTTTCTATTGGGGCAGCTACAATGAGACGAAATGGGAACAACTCACCAGCCAAGCCGATGAACTGGCTGCATTGTTTGACCTGATTTGGGTACCCAACTCGGGTCGCATCGATGCTACCGGCACGGAACTTAGCATGGGCTATATCCCCATGTACTGGCTTGACCACACCTCCTGCTTCGGCTCTGAGGCGCAGTTGCGCACCATGATTGAGGCCTATCGTCAGCGCGGTACCGGTGTGATGATGGATCTGGTTATCAACCACAAAAACGGCGAGACCAATTGGGTGGACTTTGCCAACGAGACCGTCACGGGCAGCACCTCGGGCCGCACTTTCTCGGTGCAGTGGGACAACGAGACCCACGCGCAGATTTGTAGCACCGATGAGTGCAACAGCAACGGTTACCACAGTACCGGTGCAGCCGACACTGGCGATGACTATGACTGCGCGCGCGACCTGGACCACACCAATGTCACCACGCAGCAGAATGTGCGCACCTATATGGACTTCCTGCTCAACGAGTTGGGTTACTCTGGTTTCCGCATCGACATGACCAAGGGCTACAGCCCCTACTACACCGGCAAGTACAACAACTGGTTGAAGCCCTGCTTCAGTGTGGGTGAATACTGGGACGGCAACGCCGACCTGTTGCGTGCCTGGCTTGAAGGTACGCGTTGGGGTGATCAGATTCAGAGCGCCACGTTTGATTACGCACTAAAGTACCGTCTCAACGATGCTTTCAATGGCGATTCGTTTAACGCTGGTGCGCTCGCCGACAAGGGCCTATGTGCCGATGTGACCTACAACCGCTGGGCAGTGACCTTTGTCGACAACCACGATACTGGTCAAGTGGGCAACCATTCGCGCATGTACAATGACAACCATGTGGAGGCCGCTAACGCTCTCATCCTCGTGTTACCTGGCACGCCCAACATCTTCTGGAAGCACTATAAGGAGCACAAAACTGCCATTAGTAACATGATTAAAGGTCGTCGTGCGGCGGGCATCACCAACCAGAGTGCCATCACCGTGCAGGAGCAGAGCAATGGCGGCTACATCATTGAGACTCAGGGCAGTCACGGCAAGGCCTACCTGCAATTGGGCAACGCCACAAGCGAGGGCACCCCTGCGGGGTTCCAGTTGGTGCAGAGCGGTAATGCCTACAAGTACTACGTGTCTACTGGCCTGAATTGGGCTAACAGCACAAAGGGTGGTGGCGGCATTGCTCCCAGCATTACCGCAACCGATGCCCCCAGCGGCAATGGCATCACCATCTTTGTCAAGGCCGATGATGCCGCCAGCACACACCTCTATGCTTGGGACAACAACGAGACCCCCATCGCAAAGAACTGGCCCGGTACCCCTATCCGCACCCTGCCGTTCTGCTATGTCGCTGGCGCCAAGTGGTATTACAAGACCTTTGATGTGAACACCGTCAATGTCATCTTCAACAACGGCACAGGCGGGAGCGACAATCAGACTGCAGACATCCGGTCAATCTCGACCAGCAGCTTCTTCACCTACAGCGCTCCCGATTACACCAAGTATCGCAATGTCACCTCTGCTGTCAAGCCCTACATCGGCTACGCCATTCCCGAACTGGCCGCCCCCATTGCCGGTCACACCTATTGCTATCTAGAGACCAGTGAGTATGCTGCTCCGCGCATCTATACCTGGGACAATGAGGGCACCGAGTGGTCGGGCAACTGGAACGGCACGAAGATGACGCTTGTGGGCACATCGCCTGTGACCGGCAACAAGGTGTGGCTGTGGGATGGCGGCACTCAGTCGCCCAACGGCATGCCCGATTACCTGGTGTTCAACAACGGCACCAACGGCGGCGCACAGACCGAGGATATGGACTTTGTCAATGGCGGCTACTACACATTGTATGGCTTGCTGGGTAGTGTCGAGCAGCCGACTGGCATTGTCGGCGACATTACCGGTGACGGCATGGTTGACATCGCCGATGTCAACGCAGTCATCAATGTGATGCTTGGAAAGAGTTCGGCAGTGGCCGATGTCACTGGCGACGGGCAGGTCGACATTGCTGACGTGAATGCCGTCATCAACAAGATGCTGGGGAAATAATAGGGGACTGTCTCACCCCCTGCCTCCTCACCATGTGGCATGATGAGGACATTGAAGTATCCCTGAAGTGTCCCCAAAAGTTGGACGTTAAATACGTTTACAATTATCTATGATATTGAGCTCGGTTTTGCACCGGGCTCATTCCTTTTTAATTGGCCATAGGCCTTGAGTATATAGGAAAAAACAAGAAAAACTAATGAATTTAGTTTTATTAACTAAAATAATTTGATTTATAACTAAAATATTTAGTTACTTTGCGTCGTGAAACTAAAAATAGCTGGAAAATGAAACAGTTGACACAAAAAGAAGAGGAGATCATGGAGCGGATGTGGGATCACGGTCCTATGCTGGTGCGTGAGTTGCAAGCCTGTTATGACGATCCCCGCCCCCATGTGAACACCTTGGCTACATTAATGAAAATATTGGAGGAAAAAGGCTTCTTGGGTCACAAAGCGATTACCGCCCGCTGCTTCCAGTATTTTGCGCGCATCAGCCGCGAGGAGTACCGCGGCGGCTCGTTGACCAACGTGGTCAACAAGTTCTTTGGCAAATCCTACCTGAGTGCCGTCTCGGCCCTTGTCAAGAGTGAGAAGGTCAGCGTGGAGGAACTGAAGGAACTCATCCGTGAAGTAGAACAAAACAACCAACAGTAAAGGTGGGTTCTATAAATTCCAAAAATGTTATGTTAAGGTTTTGGTCATGTTGTTAGTCTATCAAATCAAAGTAGGCCTTTGCCTCATCGCGTTCTATCTGCTGTGGAAGATGCTGCTCAGTCGCGAGACCTTCCACCGCTTCAACCGCGTGGCGTTGCTAGTGGCCCTGGCGCTCGCCTTGGTGCTGCCCTGGATCAGGCTCTCGCTGGACGCTCCTGCTTCGGTCGCCCAAGGAGTGGTCACGCTCGATGAGATCATTGTTGGGCAGGCCACTGCTACCCATGTTCACAAGATGCCCTGGTCATGGAATGCTATAAATGTGGTCACAGCTGTCTATTTTCTTGGAGTGGTCCTGGCTATCGTGTGGCTCCTGCATAGCCAGTGGAACCTGCATCACTTGTTGAAAAAGGGCCGCAAGGAAGTGCTCGCCAATGGCACTACCCTGCATGTGCTTCCAGGTAACATAACTCCGTTCAGTTACTTCAGGCACATAGTGATCAATGAGCAAGATTATCGTGACAACGCGCATGAGATCCTTGTCCACGAGCAGGCTCACATCGGGTTGCGCCATTCCTGGGACATTGTGTTCATGGAGTTATTAACCCTGTTTCAATGGTGGAATCCTGCCGCCTGGCTGTTGTGCCGCGAGTTGAGACAGGTACACGAATATGAGGCCGATGAGGCCGTGCTTAACGAAGGCGTCGACGCTAAGCAGTACCAGTTGCTGCTGATAAGAAAGTCCGTTGGGAACCAGCTATTCTCGATGGCAAATAACTTCAATTATCAATCATTAAAAAAACGAATCCGTATGATGACGATTAACAAAAGCAGCCAATGGAAACGATTGCGTGCGCTGGCTGTAGTGCCAGTGATAGCATTAGCACTGTTGGCTTTTGCCAACCCGACAACTGATGAAACGTCTGTTCTGGCCAACAAATCGGTCAGTGCGTCCCCAACTCCTCAAGAATCAGAAGTGCAGTTGCCCGAAACCACCCCAGAACTGGTAGTAGTAGCCTACACTGAAGAGCAGGCACCCGAAGCCGATGGCACCAACAAGGAGAAAACTTATAACTCTGTGGAGCAGATGCCCGAGTTTCCCGGTGGTGAAGCCGCGCTAATGCAGTACTTGATGAAACACGTCCATTATCCGGCGAATGCCGCCAAGAATAAAATTGAAGGACGTGTGATTGTGCAGTTTGTCATAAAAAAGACCGGCGAAATCGGCGAAATTAAAGTCATTCGCTCGGTAGATGAAGAACTTGATGCCGAAGCAGTGCGCGTGGTCAAGACATTGCCCAATTTCACTCCTGGCCGTCAAAACGGCAAACCCGTAGCTGTGTGGTACACCCTACCCATTTCTTTCAAACTCCAGGGCAATCCGCAGACACCCAATTAATTTGACATCAACTCTTACAAAAGATATGGCACCGAGGTTTCCCGCCTTGGTGCTTGTTTTTTCATGTGACATGGGAGCTGTGGTTTTTAAAAAACCAAGTGTCTAACAAAAATTCTTATTTCTTTATTCTTTAAGTCTCAATTAAAAGTACTACCTTTGCAGCCTCAAAAGTTGAGACAGTGGAAAGATTTGGATAATCTTGTCTGCACTCGGCAATTCATGCCAGCATGACTGCGCTCGTTTGCACAAGATTTTGGCTGCTTGCAACCACTTGAAAAAAATGCTAAAATTGCGACAACCTGCTGACCCTATGCAGGTTTCCCCTTACCTTTTTAGCATTTTCCACTCATTTTATTCATCAGCACGGCAAGTATTGTTGTCGTGCAAAAAAGATTTGTTGGAAAATGAATTACTTATTCACATCTGAATCTGTATCTGAAGGGCATCCCGACAAGGTTGCCGACCAGATTAGTGACGCCATTCTGGACCAGTTCCTGGCCTACGACCCCTCGTCTAAGGTAGCTTGTGAGACACTAGTCACCACTGGCCAAGTGGTCATTGCTGGCGAGGTGAAGAGCCAGACCTATATCGACTTGATGCAGACGGCACGCCGCGTGATTAATCACATTGGCTACGATCGCAGCGAGCTGATGTTTGACGGCTCGGCATGCGGCGTGTTCAGCGCGCTGCATGAACAGAGTGGCGACATCAACCGCGGCGTGGAGCGCGAGGACCCCGAGCAGCAAGGAGCTGGCGATCAGGGCATGATGTTTGGCTATGCCTGCGACGAGACCGATGCATACATGCCTCTAACGCTCAACCTGGCCCACCTTATTATGTATGAACTGGCGCAGATACGGCGCGAGAGCAAGTTGATGAGCTACTTGCGCCCCGACTCGAAGAGCCAGGTGACCGTTGAGTATGACGGCGAGACACACCGCCCCGTACGCATCCATACCATCGTGGTGAGTACGCAGCACGACGAGTTTATTCGTCCTGCTGACAAGAGCCGCGAGGCACAAGCCGAAGCCGACCGCCAGATGCTAGCTCGCATCAAGGACGATGTGCAAAACATCCTTTTGCCACGCGTCAAGGCACAACTCTCGCCTGATGTCCAAAAAATGTTTGACGACCAAGTCATCCTGCACGTGAACCCTACGGGCAAGTTTGTCATTGGCGGCCCAGCAGGTGACACAGGTCTGACTGGCCGAAAAATCATTGTCGACACCTATGGCGGCCATGGAGCGCATGGTGGCGGAGCCTTCAGCGGCAAGGACCCAAGCAAGGTGGACCGCAGTGCGGCTTATGCCGCTCGCCACATCGCCAAGAACGCCGTCGCCGCTGGCATTGCCAGCAAGATGCTGGTGCAAGTGGCCTACGCCATCGGCGAGGCACAGCCCGTGAGCTTCTATGTCAACACCTATGGCACGAGCCGCGTCAACCTGAGTGACGCGCAGATTGCCCAGAAGCTCAAGGAGATTTTTGACATGCGTCCCGCCGCCATCGAGCAACGTTTGCAGCTGCGCAAACCCATCTATGAGGAAACAGCAACCTACGGTCACATGGGGCGTGACGTACGCAAGGTGGTGAAGCACTTCCATAGCGACTATGAGGGAGATCGTAACATTGAGGTCGAACTGTTCACTTGGGAGAAGCTCGACTATGTCGACCGCCTGCGCGAAGCGTTTGGTTTATGAAAAAGATTTATCTATTGTGCGTGCTGGGGTTGCTAACCGCCCTTGCACCCGTGGTCAATAATATGTTTTCGCCTGCGATGCCCGCGATGGCTGCCGCCTTCGGGTGCGAACAGGCGAGTGTGCAGCTAGGCTTGACTGCAGCAATGCTGGGTCTAGCGCTGGGGCAACTGGTTATTGGGCCTTGGAGCGACCGCTCGGGTCGCCGCAAGCCACTATTGTGGTCACTGGCCCTACTTGTGGTGGCTTCGGTAGCTTGTGCATTGGCACCAGGCATCGCTTCTTTTGTCGCCCTGCGTGCGGTACAAGGATTGGCAGCTGGAGGCGGCATCGTCATCGCCCGCTCGGTGGCGACCGACATCAGCCACGGCACAGATTTGATCAAGACCTTAGCATTTATCAACGTGTTCAACGGCTTGGCCCCCATCGTCACCCCGATGGTAGGTGGCGCATTGACCTCAACGATGGGCTGGCAAGGCCCCATGGCGGGCATGCTTGTTGTAGCAGTCATCTTGCTGGTGGCCTGTCTATGGGTAAACGAGTCACTACCCGCCGAGCGCCGTGTGAGCCATGATTTGCACACTACCCTATTATTATATAAAGAGGTGTTGGGCAATCGTCCCTGCATTTACACTATTCTTCACCAGGGTGCAGCATTAGCTGTACTATTTGGAAACATCGCCGTCACGCCGTTCCTGGTGACACACTATGGCTATGCTCCATCGGCAATTGGTTATGCGCTGGGTGCCAACGGAATTTTTACCGCTATAGGAGCCGGTGCCGCAGCCGCGATGGGAAGTGGCGAGCGCGGCATGCGTATCACATCGGCAGGACTGTTGTCATCTAGCATCGCTATGGCAGCAGCTCTGTCGGGTGACCTAGGGTTCTGGCCCTATGAGGTGTGCATTAGCGTGATGCTATTCTTTGTGGGCGTCACGTTGACCAGCAGCAGCGGCCATGCGATGGAGAGTGCTCGTCATCAGGCTGGCACTGCCAGCGCACTACTTGGGGCTGTGGGATTTATAGCCGGCGCCATCGTCGCCCCGCTGATGGGTCTAGGCAATATGCTCATCAGTGCCACTGTGGTTTATGCAGCCGCCGCTGCACTGACACATGTGTTCGGTCATCTGGCATTAGAGAGGAAGACCCACCCAACGAACCATGATGCCCAATTGTAAAAAAGTGTGGCGAGTTTAGCTTAATAAACATTATTTAACTATTGGCGATTAAACCAAAAACATGGTATATAATACATTGTATTTCAGCTGTTTGCCATGTATTTCCATCCAGAAATTTAATGATCTCAAACAAAAAAAATGAGGTATTGATTAAAATTTTTTTGGAAAAAAGTTTGCATGTTAAAAATTTGATATAATTTTGCAGCGGATTTCGGACGGAGATATCCGGAGTTCAAATTTAAGTTTGACTATAATTTAATTGTTTTATTTTTAATTTTAAAAAAAGAAATGAAAAAGTTAGTTTTATTACTTGCTGTTGTTTTTAGTGTATCTCTCTTCTCTTGCACTGGCACCGCCGAGCAGGCTGCTGAGGCTGTTGATAGCGCCGCAACTGAGATGATCGATAGCGCTTCTGCTGTCGTCGATAGCACCGTCAACGCTGCTGTTGATAGCGCTAAGGCTGAGGTCGCTGAGGTCGCTGACAGCGTTAAGGCTGCCGTGACTGAGTAATCGCATTTCGCGACACTCTAAACACAACAAAGAGTTTGAAGCTGTTCCCCTCGTTGAGAGTCGAGCAGCTTTTTTTGTGCCCTGACCACAATGCACAATGCACAATGGGCTTCGCCAGCTGGCGAAGCCCATTGTGCATTTTATATGGTTTCCCTTGGGGAAAACTATGACAA
This sequence comes from Muribaculaceae bacterium, assembly GCA_016290765.1. GTDB lineage: Bacteria > Bacteroidota > Bacteroidia > Bacteroidales > Muribaculaceae > Sodaliphilus. Next base: position 8,303 of record JAEEVE010000025.1, on the reverse strand, counting down.
CAATGTTTTAGGGTCGAGGTTGTTGCGCTCGATGTCCTTGAAGTAGCGATAGGTCGAGACCTTGAGTTCCATGCAGGCATCCTCGTCGGCAATGATGATGGCGCGACGGTGCATCTGCAAGGCACTGAGCGTGCACATGTGGCTCACGCCACCCTCAACGGCTTGCTGCAGGGCACGGGCCTTCTTGTAACCGTTAACGATGATCATCACGCTCTTGGCGGCCATGACAGTACCAACGCCCACGGTGAGTGCGGTCTTGGGCACCTTGTTGATGTCGTCGTCAAAGAATCGGCTGTTGGCTATGATGGTATCTTGGGTCAGAGTCTTCTGGCGAGTGAGTGAAGTGAGCGACGAGCCCGGCTCGTTAAATGCGATGTGTCCATCGGGTCCTACACCACCCATAAACAAGTCGATGCCACCTGCAGCGGCGATGCGTGCTTCATAGTCGGCGCATTCTTTCTCTAAATCCTCGGCATTGCCATTGAGGATGTTAACGTTCTCGGGCTTGATGTCGATGTGACTGAAGAAGTTGTTCCACATAAACGAGTGATAGCTCTCGGGGTGTTCCTCGGGCAGACCGCAGTACTCGTCCATATTAAATGTGATAACATTCTGGAAGCTGACCTCGCCTGCCTTGTTCAGCTCGATGAGGCGGCGGTACATGCCCAACGGCGAGCTGCCAGTGGGACAACCCAACACAAAGGGGTGCTCAGCAGTTGGCTTTGCAGCATTGATACGACTGGCTACATAGCGTGCAGCCCATTCTGACACTTGTTCGTAATTTGGTTCAATTATTAATCTCATAATTATAGAGTTTAAATTTAAATCAGCTAGTGGCTGTGAGAAAAACGCCACAAAGTTACTGTATTTTCTCGAAAAATGATGGCAAATTGCTCAAAAAATACTAACTTTGCAGAAAATAAGATATGATGGAAGGAAAACAGAGACCGCTGATACTCATCAGCAACGACGACGGATATGACTATGATGGCATGCAGGCCCTGATTTCGGTGGCCCGTGAATTTGGCGACCTTGTAGTGGTTGCTCCGCTGCAACACCAGAGCGGAATGGGCAGCGCCGTCACTATCTCGCGCCCCCTGCGTGCTTACAAGCGCAACGAGGAGCCCGGCATGACCGTTTGGCTCGTGGACGGCACGCCCACCGACTGCGTGAAGCTGGCGTTAGACCAGTTGCTCGACGGCCGTGTGCCCGACCTATTGCTGTCTGGCATCAACCACGGGCTGAACACCGGTGTCAACACGGTGTACAGCGGCACGATGGGAGCCGTGTTCGAGGGTGCTGCACATCATGTGACAAGCGTAGCGTTCAGCTATGCCCGCTACGAGACGAAGGTCGACTTCACGCCATGCCTACCCTGGGTACGGCAGATTATCGCACGTGTATTGGAACGCGGCCTACCCGACGAGGTGTGCCTAAATGTGAATATGCCTTATTGCGACCAAATCCAGGGCATCAAGGTGACAACCGCCGGCATGGGTTGCTGGCGCGAGGAATATGAGCACCGCGTCGACCCATTTGGCCGCGACTATTATTGGACTACCGGCCGCTACGAGATGGATCGCCCCGATGACCCCACCACCGACCTCTACAATCTGGAGCGCGGCTGGATTGCAGTCACACCCTGCCGCGTAGACCAGACCGCCCACGACCACCTTGCTACCATCAACGCACTGCTCGATTAGTTTTGTGTATAACAAAAATAATGGCTATCTTTGCAGATTGTTTCTTTTTGGTACGAGACTAACCGTCTCACACCAAAAAAACATGATGCATGGTGGCATGTTTGCTTGTCTACTTTAATATAAAGATATGGAAAGAAAAGTCAGGGTGCGTTTTGCACCATCGCCCACGGGGCCGCTCCACATTGGTGGCGTGCGCACCGCGTTGTATAACTACCTGTTTGCCCGCCAGCATGGCGGTGTCATGATTCTGCGCATTGAGGACACCGACTCAACCCGCTTTGTGCCAGGTGCCGAGGACTATATCAACGAGGCTCTGCATTGGCTGGGCATCGGCATTGATGAGGGTGTTATCGAGGGCGGCAATTATGGGCCTTACAAACAGAGCGAGCGCCGCGATATCTATCGTAAGTATGTCAAACAACTATTGGATGACGGCAAGGCATATATCGCCTTTGATACACCCGAGGAGCTGGACGCCAAGCGCCAAGAAGTGGCCAATTTCCAGTATGACGCTTCGACGCGATTACAAATGCGCAACTCGCTGAGCATGCCCGCCGACGAGGTGCAGCGCCTGATTGATGCCGGCGAGAAGCATGTGGTGCGCTTCAAGATTGAGCCGAACTGCGACGTGGTGGTCAATGACCTGATTCGCGGCGTGGTAACCATCAACTCGAGCATCCTCGATGACAAGGTGCTGTACAAAAGCGCCGACGACCTGCCCACCTACCATTTAGCCAACATCGTTGACGACCATTTGATGGAGGTGTCGCACGTGATTCGCGGCGAAGAGTGGTTGCCAAGCGCCCCGCTGCATGTATTGCTCTACGAAGCATTCGGTTGGGCCGATACGATGCCGCAATTCGTGCACCTGCCACTGCTGCTCAAGCCTGACGGCAAGGGCAAGCTGAGCAAGCGCGATGGCGACCGTCTGGGCTTCCCCGTGTTCCCGCTCGAGTGGCATGACCCCAAGAGCGGCGACATCAGCAGTGGATACCGCGAGCGTGGCTACCTGCCTCAGGCAGTTGTCAACTTCCTGGCCCTGCTGGGTTGGAACCCGGGTGACGACCGCGAAATCTTCAGCATGGACGATCTCATCAAGGAGTTCTCGTTTGAGCACTGTTCAAAGAAAGGTGCCAAGTTTGATTATGAGAAAGGTAAGTGGTTCAACCACGAGTACCTGATGAATATGGGTGATGCCGAACTAGCACTGGTGTTTAAGCCCGTTCTTGCACAGAATGTCGATGTATCGCAATTCAGCGACGATTATATCGCCAAAGCCGTTGGTTTGGTCAAGAGCCGCGTCAACTTTGTGGGCGAACTTTGGGACCAAGCACGCTTCTTCTTCGTGCGTCCCGAGACCTATGCTGAGAAGGACATCCGCAAACGCTGGAAGGAAGAAACTCCCGACATCCTGCGCGCCCTTATCGAAGTGCTGCACAGCATCGACAACTTCACGAGCCAACACACCGAGGAAGTTGTTCTGGGCTGGATCAAGGAACATGACTACCACCTGGGCAACGTGATGAATGCGTTCCGCCTGACGGTGGTGGGCGAGTGCAAGGGCCCGCACATGTTTGACATCAGCGAATTGCTAGGCAAAGACGAGACCATCGCCCGCATCCATGCGGGTATTGAGCGGATTAAGCCTCTTGACAATGCATAATTCATAATTCAAATTGCATCTTTTATCCCGACATATTGCTCACACTACATTTGTGACGCTCCTTCTGCTGTGCTTTATGCCAGTTGCAGGACAAGAGTTGGTGTGGGACGTGGACTTCAGCACCGTATTCGCCAATCGCGAGGGCGGTGATCATATGCGCATCGACCAGACTTTCCTGTTCACACGCCTGGAGCCAGAGTTGGGAGTGCAGTTTGTTGACAGTCACCAGAACACGCACCGCCTGAAGGGTGGCGTGTCGTGGTACCAACCGCTGAACGATGGACTCGACGGCTACAAGGTTCAACCGCTGCTCTACTATCAAGGTACGACGCAACGCGGGTGGGAGTTCACATTGGGTGCCTTTCCACGGCAATTGTTGCATCACCCTTTGCCTCACTACTTGTGGAGCGACTCGCTGAACTACTGCCATGCGGTGGTGCGGGGTGCGATGGTGCAATATGGCAACAAGGAGAACAGCCTTTGGCTGCAGGCACTCATCGACTGGCGACAGATGCAAAGCCTCACCCGCCGTGAGGCCTTCAATGTGATTCTCAGTGGCGGGCTAGACTTGGGTCGTTCACCGCTATATGCACTGGCACACATCCAGTACAACCACCTTGCCAAGCGCAAGAACGCCCCTGAAGACGAGGGCGTTAACGATGATGCAACCATCAATCCCATGCTAGGTTGCCGTTACATGCTGGGTAAAGTGTCCGGCCATGTCGAGGCTGGCGCCATTGTGCAGCTGCAACGTTGGCGCGCAGAAGGGAAGTGGCACACGCCCGCTGGATTCATCGGCAACATCCATGCATGTTGGCGTTGGCTAGAGTTTGATGAGAGCATCTTCGCCGGTCGTGACCTGTTCCCGCTTTATGAGCGCTACGGCAGCCAGCTCAACATGGGCGACACCTACTATCGCAGCAAGTTCTACAGCCGCACCGACTTGCGAGGACATTTGTTCAACAATGACCTGGTCGATGTGAGTGCGGTGCTTACCTTTCATGCCACCGACCGCATCACGGGTTTCTGGCAACAGCTGAGTTGTCGCTTCTACATCGGTGGCACGGGCAAAAGAATCAACCGGAGCGAAGACCGACTTGCACCCATTTTTTAGTCTAACAGAATGGACATTCTTTATAATATAGGTATCTCGGCCTACAAGGGGGCTGTACGGTTGGCCTCGGTGAAGAACCCAAAAGCGCGCAAGATGCTTGACGGTCAGGCACAGACATTCGACTATCTGCGCGAACGACTGGAATCATCGGGCGGCTACATCTGGATTCATGTGGCGTCGCTGGGCGAGTTTGAGCAGGGCCGCCCGCTCATCGAGCTGATTCGTCGTGAGCATCCCGAGGCACGCATCCTGTTAACATTCTTCTCACCATCGGGCTACGAGGTGCGCAAGAACTATGACCAAGTAGATGCCGTGTGCTATCTGCCGTTTGACCTGCCTGGCAACGTGCGGCAATTCCTCGACCTTGTCAAGCCGTCGATGGCCATCTTTGTGAAATATGAGTTTTGGGGCAACTACCTGCGCGAGCTGCAGCGTCGCGGCGTGCCCACGTTCAGCATATCGGCCATCTTCCGCCCAGGCCAGGTGTTTTTCAAACCTTGGGGTGGCAAGATGCGCAAGATGCTGCATTGTTTTACCACCTTGTTTGTCCAGAATGAGGAATCTCGCCAACTACTGAAAGGCATTGATATTGACCAAGTCCAAGTATGCGGCGACACCCGCTTTGACCGCGTGGCGCATGTGCGTGAGCAGGCTCGGCAGTTCCCTGTCATCGACAAGTTTGTGTCTAATGCCCGAATGACAGCCGTGATGGGAAGTTCGTGGGCTCCCGACGAGGACCTGATGATACCCTACTTTAACAGCCATACGGGGGTGAAGCTCATCCTGGCTCCGCATGAGTTTGACCGCGAGCGCCTATTGGCATTAATGGCTCGCATGCAGCGTCCCTGCGGTTTATACAGCCAGACACAGCCCGAGACTGCGTCGCAACTCGACTGCATCATCATCGACACCTTCGGGATGCTTTCTTCGCTCTATCGCTATGGCCAGTTGGCAATGGTTGGCGGTGGCTTTGGAAGTGGCATCCACAACATCAATGAGGCGGCAGTCTATGGCATTCCTGTCCTATTTGGGCCGAACTATGGCAAGTTCAGCGAAGCAAAGGACTTGATTGCTTGTGGCGGCAGCTTCACGGTAAGCAATGCCGAGGAGTTTTCATCTGTTATGGACCGCCTGCTGAGCGACCACGAGTACCTGCGTCGCAGTGGTGCCATCGCCGAGCAGTATATCCAGAGCCACCTGGGTGCCACCCAACTGATTTACAACCAAATCAAGCACTATATCAAAGACTAAATAATCTAGATTCTCTAGATCGTCTAGAGCCTCTAGAATAATTATTAAGGGAAATGAAGACAGAATTAAGTTCACACATCCGCCTAGACCAGGTGTCAAAGCGTTATTACCGCCCCGAGAGCGAACTGGAACTCGCTTCGCTGACGCGCTTTGAGAAGGTGTCAACACACATTGCCGAGAACAGCGAGGTGGGTGCAGCCGAGGCCGCCCAGAGCATTGCGCAGTTTATCACGGCTTGTGTCGAGGCAATGGGACAGTGTGTCATCGGCTTCGGTGCCGGGAAGTGCGCGCTCAAGGTCTACGACGAATTGGTCAAGCTGTATTTTGCCGACAAACTGAGTTTTGCTAATGTCATAGCATTCAACGTGAGCGAACTAGGCATGGGTGTCGTCAAAGGCGACGAGCAAAGCACTTTCATTCGGCTCAAACGGCACTTATTCAATAAGGTAGATATCGACGAGGGTAATATCCACACGTTCAGCCAGGAAGCCACACAGGAAAATGTACACCAGTTGTGCAAGGCCTATGAGGCCGAAATTACCGAATATGGTGGCCTAGACTTGGTGGTTTGTGAGCTGAGCAAGGTCGCCTCGCTGGGCTTCAACGAACCGGGCTCGCCCAGCAACTCTAGTTGCCGGTTAATGCTCCTCAGTGACGACTCACGTGTGCGTGTTGCCGAGGCATTCCAGCGCGAAAACGCTCCACGCACGGCTGTGACACTGGGCATCAGCAACCTCATGTCGGCTAGTCACATCATAGCTGTGGCATGGGGCGAGGACAGCGCTACGGCAGTTCACGCCACAGTTGAGGGCCGCATGACCGACCTGGCACCCGCCAGTTTCCTGCAGATGCACCACAGCGCACGCATCGTGGTTGACCTGGAGGCTGCCACACGCCTGACACGCATCAACTATCCTTGGAAGGTGACCTCGTGCGAGTGGACCGACTATCTGATTCGCCGCGCAATTGTATGGCTGTGCCAGCAGACAGGTAAACCCATCCTCAAACTCACCAACAAGGACTATAACGATTATGGTTTGAGTGAACTGGTGGTTATCTATGGCTCGGCATATAACGTCAACATCAAGATATTCAATGTGATGCAGCACACCATCACGGGTTGGCCCGGTGGCAAGCCTAATGCCGACGATACCCATCGCCCCGAGCGCGCTACGCCCTACCCAAAACGCGTGCTAGTTTTCAGCCCGCACCCCGACGACGCTGTAGTGTCGATGGGTGGCACGGTGCGTCGACTAGTGCAACAGGGCCACGACGTGCACATCGCATTTGAGACCAATGGCGATGTTGCCGTTGCCGACGAAGACTTGTTGCGCTCGGTGATGCTCAGTGACAAGGTGATGACGCACTTCAATCTGAGCGGTGACCCGCAGTCACAATTGGTGGCAAGCATTCGCCAGCAAGTGGCCAACAAGGCCCCGGGCGATGCCGACCCCGTCGATGTACGCTATATCAAGGGCCAACTATTCGCCTGCGAGGCTATCATGTCGTGCACCTACCTAGGCGTAAAGCCTGAACAGATTTACGAGCTGAACATGCCATTTTTCAGCAATGAACCATTTGGTCACGGCCGCGTGACGGATGCAGATGTAGCGATTGCGCGCGAACTGATTGAGCGCATCAAGCCGCACCAGATATTTGTTGCCGATGGGTTAAACGATCCCTATGGCACGCACGTTCGTGCTGCCGACGCTGTGTTGATGGCGATTGAGCAACTCAAGCACGAGCCGTGGACCGACGCCTGTTGGGTATGGCTTTACCGTGGGCAATGGGGACAATGGGATGTGGACCAAGTGGAGATGGCTGTGCCGATGAGTCCCGAGGAGTTCCGCGTGAAGCGCGATGCCATCCTCAAGCACCAGTCACAAATCCACGACGCGCCCATCCGCGACGACAGCGACGACAAGCTCAGTTGGGAACGCTCCATCGACCGCAACCGCGCAATGGCCGACACCTACAGTGCCCTGGGTCTGGCCAGCTACGAGGCCATCGAAGCTTTTGTCCAGTACCACCCACTGAAGGACTAATGTCCCCCTAGCCCCCTAAAGGGGGAACTATAATGCAGAAACAGGCTCCCCTCTACTCACAGTGAATAGAGGGGATTTTTGAACCCTTTCCCCTCCTGAACTTACAAGTGTATTAAGAGGCATATCTATTCCCACTATATGAGTTCTGATTCCTCGGAAGATAGTTTTGCATACCTCTACGCAGTTTTTCCAGAAAGGTGCACAGCAGTTTAAGCAAATCAACAGCAACCCAATCTGACATGCCCAATTTTACTGCATTTACAACATGAACAATCTTGAAGTGTTTCTTTAATATACCTCCCCCAATGACATTATAAAATTCATTTTTGTTCTTTCAAAAAAAGTTCGTCACTTTTGTTTGAAAAGTGGGGGGTGATGTGTTATATAGATGTAAAGTTAGTAATTTTGTCGGCAACTTACGAGATTTGTAAATGACTATTGACGCATTTGAACTGATAGCTCCACAGCTGAGGGCTGCTGCCGTAAACAAAGCAACAGCAATGGGCCTCGACTATGACGAGTCGCAA
>JAEEVE010000271.1 GCA_016290765.1 Muribaculaceae bacterium | reverse complement strand
GTTCCGTGTGGAAATCAGTGCTAATAGCACTTTCCCAACGCGTTCGACCTACAAGGGAACCATTACCGATGGCTCATTCTGCTCACCAGAACTGCAGAGTCTGACAGGAACTGGCAAACAGGTCGACGGAACGCTCTACTATGTGCGAACAGGGTTCGCCTACAGCACGGTCGCAACAGGCTCAGCAGCACAGTATACTGACTATTCACCTGTGATGACCTACACCTATCGTGAAGGAGTCCTGGGTGATCTCACGGGTGACGGCCAGGTCGACATCGCCGATGTCAATGCCGTCATCAACATCATGCTAGGGAAGGAGTAGTTCATAAAGTAGAGTTTACAGATAGCGGCTCCGCGGTACACCGAAAAGTGTGCTGAATGGGGCCGCTGTCGCTATTTATGTTGTGGTGCTATTGCTGTTTCAGGATTTTTGCCTATCTTTGTGGTCTAAACAAAATTGGCGACAATGAAAACAAGACCTATTATCTTATTGGTGGCGATGTTGATGGCGGTGACAGCTTGGGCTGCACCATTGACACTCGCCTCGCCCGACGGGCATCTTACACTTACAACCGGCGTTGACAAGGGACGGCCGTACTACACCTTGAGCCGCGACGGCGTGATCATCCTCGCGCCCAGCCACTTGGGCTTTTCGCTCACTGCTGGAGACTTATCGACGGGTATGAAGGTCGTTCGCACTGTGCGCGACAGTCACGACGACACCTGGGCTACCATTTGGGGCGAAGAGGACTCCATCCGAAACCACTATAATGAGCTAAAGGTTACGTTGCAAGGCGGTACCCCGAAGGCACAGATGGTGGTGACCTTCCGCCTATTCAATGACGGGCTAGGTTTCCGCTATGAGATTCCGCAACAAAAGGCTTTGCCCGACATCACCGTAATGGATGAACTCACCGAGTTTTGCTTGCCCAAGGATGTGCCGGCATGGTCTATTCCCACCAACCGCACTGTCTACTACGAAGGCATCTATCAGCGCGAGCTACTCAGCCGCAAGGACACTGTGTGTACTCCGCTCACCATTGAGGCAACGCCCGACCTGTTCCTTGCCATCCATCAGGCAGCACTCACCGAGTATGCCGACTTGAACCTCACGCCGCGTCCCGGCAAGGATGGTGCTGTGACCATGCTGGCTGCACTCACCCCGTGGCAAGACGGCACCAAGGTCAAGGCAGGTAAGAGCATGGTCTCGCCCTGGCGTACCGTCATTGTCGGCCGGCAGGCGGGCGACCTCATCACCTCGCGGCTGATGCTGAACCTGAACGAACCCTGCACCTGGGATGATACCTCGTGGATTGAGCCTGGGCGATACATCGGCATCTGGTGGAGCATCCACAAGAAGAAGCACACTTGGGAACAGGGGCCTAACCATGGTGCCACCACCCAGAATATGAAGCGATATATCGACTTTGCTGCCAAACATGGTTTTAGTGGCGTACTTGCTGAGGGCTGGAACTATGGATGGGGCCAGGGCGAGGACATCGACTTCCTTACGCCCTATCCCGACTATGACCTCAATGAGGTAACGCGCTATGCCCGCCAACACGGGGTACGTGTCATCGCCCATGCCGAGACCAGCGGTCGCAGTCTCTTGCTCGAGGAACAGATGGAACAGGCGTTCACGCTCTATGAGCGATTGGGCATCCGCGCTGTCAAGACGGGTTATGTCGCAGTCAAACTTAGCGGATTGGAACTGTCGCACTCGCAGTATGGTGTGCGACACTACCGCAAGGTGTTGGAGTGTGCAGCACGGCACCACATCATGATTGATAACCACGAACCCGTCATGCCCACGGGTCTGCAGCGCACGTTGCCCAACCTGATGACGCAGGAGGGCGTGCGCGGACAGGAATACAACGCCTGGAGTGTGGATGGAGGCAACCCGCCTGCACACACCGCCACACTGCCTTTTACTCGCGGACTGGCGGGCCCAATGGACTTCACTCCTGCCATCTTTGACTACAGCGACGAGGTGGTGCCAGGCACGCGCCCGCAGAGCACCATCGCCAAGCAACTTGCCGAGTTTGTTATCCTTTACAGCCCCCTGCAGATGGCGGCCGATGCCATCGAGAGTTATGAGAACCACCCGGCGCTCTCGTTCATCGAGTCATGCCCCACCACCTGGCGCCGTACCGTCGTTCCCAACGGCGAAATCGGCCGTTATGTCACCATCGCTCGTCAAGCGCGTGACAACAGCGGCAACTGGTTCATTGGTAGTCTTACCGATGAGACCGCTCGCACCCTGACAGTGTCGCTCGACTTCCTCGAGCCTGGCAAGCGCTACCGCGCCATGATCTACGAGGATGGCCCCGGTGCCGACTACCGCGACAACCCCATGTCCATGGCTATCCGCCAGGTCGAGGTCACTGCTGCCGACACCCTCACCCTGCGCCTGGCTCGCAGTGGCGGTGCAGCCATCCGCCTCGTCCCCCTCCACCCGTAACCTCACAAGCCTACAATAACAATTAACCGCCTAGCTGTTTCTCGCAGCTAGGCGGTTAATTGTTAGGCGGATAGTGGTGAGCTTGTTTATCGACTTGCGGCGGCTTGCAGCAGAGCGCGGAAGTAGGCAAGGCCCTCGCGCAGCGACATGAAGCGGTTCTCGTCGGGCTCATGGTCCAGATGCTTGCGCACGGCGGTCTCAGGATGGTATTGCACGCCTAGCACCCAGCGCTTGTCGGGGCGCTCAATGGCCTCGATTACTGTCACGCCATCATGCTCGGCAATGCCCGTCACGCGTAGGGGTGTGCCCGTCACGTCTCCCACAGCCTGGTGATGAAACGATGGCGCACCATGGATGGTGTCGGTGTGGACGATGCTCCACAGCAGCGACCGCCGGTTGGTTACTACTACGTCGTGAGGCGTGTAGCGACGGTTACCCTCACGGTCGCGGTCAGAGCGGTGCACAAAGTGGTCGGTCTTGCCCAAGCAGTTATAATGTGTGGGCAAGTCTTGGATAAGTGGCGCACCCGACACCACGCCCAGCAGTTGCATGCCACGGCACAGACCCAGTACGGGGATGTCGTGATCTAGGCAATAGGCCATTGTCAGGTATTCTGACACGTCACGTGTGGCGTCGTGGTCGCTCTCGGTCTCAATGCCATGCCATGTTTGTGGGGTGGCAAACAGGGTGGGGCACACATCGCCTCCGCCTAGGAACACCACCGCTTGAATGCCTTGCAGTGCCTCCTCGGCATTGGTGCCATGCCATGTGTCGCGCTTCACTTGGTCGGCCCACGGCTGCAGCAGCATGCCATGTTCGCCCAAATAGGTGGGCGAAATGTTCGTACCCTCATATTCCCATCCCGCAGGACGCAACTGGGGCAGGATGACAGGCTCGCCCCCGACAGCAACAATGCTGTGGATAATGCGGTCGTAGTTATCGACTGAGCGCTGCCAGGCGATGCCCACACGCACCGGTTCAGCACTGCTCATCGTTGGCACCACTAGCACAAGGGCTAGAAGCAGCACCAACCAATGCCGTAATATGTTATGTGTCTTGTTTGTCATTCTCAGTTCTTTTAATTTGTATTCTCAATTGAAGTAGGTCCTAGCTTGACAACGATGACACTGTCGATGGCCATGATGGAACCATGATAGGGATAGACTGGCATCGCCTGCACGCGTGGGTCGGACTCCAGCTTTTTCTGCTCAGGGTCAGTGCGACGTAGGAAGGGAATGTCAAACCCTATATGTCGGATGATATAGTCGCGCCGCGAGTAAACATTGAGAAGCCGAACGGCGCCACGGATTTCACT
>JAEEVE010000270.1 GCA_016290765.1 Muribaculaceae bacterium | reverse complement strand
CTATCTGTACATTATATGTGTCATGTAAGCGCCCCGTGACTACTAACGTCGTCGGCACATGACATACCAGCAACGCCTTCAACACCTCCTCTTCCAACTCTGACGTGTTGAAGCATACAGCACAACCATTAAATTTGTCGAACTCTTCGACCCATTGAAACACCTTCCCGTAACACCCAATCGGTGCCTGCCGCGAGGTGAGAAACAGCGTTTTCTCTCGCTGCCATAGTGCTTTGTTGCCGAGAGTCTGGAAAACTTTCATTGTTTTATTGATAACGTGTTACTAGATTCACCCTTTCTTCTCTGGTTGTATCACTTCCCAGTGGCCACCTTTATCCGGACCAACTCGACGAATAATACCTTGTTTTTTTAAGTTTCTGATATTATAGTTTATACCATCACGACTGAGTCCACAAATAACCGCTAATTCTTCTATAGAAATATTAGAATTACCCATTATAGCTTCAATTATTTTCTGTGTAGTTTTCTGTGTAGTTTTCTGTGTAGTTTTCTGTGTAGTTTTCTGTGGCGTTTTCTGTGTTGTTTCTTGTGCATCATCTTGAGGGATACCTTGGAGGACATCTTGGACAACAGCCTTCTTGATGGTGGCACGAAGCATGAAGTCATATTGTTTGAACTCCGGGGCGGGTTGCCCGACCTTTGCCATCTCTCTGTAGATACGGTCTATCCCTTCGCCAAATTCTCGTACATACTCATACTCATGAAGCATCTGTGCTATTTTGGGGTTGCGAGAAAAGTGAGTAGTGCGCAAATTGCCAATCCTCACCATTCCTGGGAGGATACCTGGGCTCTCGACTGTGAGACGGTCGGAGAAAATCTTGACCTGTATGTCGGTTCCAAAGATGGAGTAGTCGCGGTGGGCGATGGCATTAACAATAAGTTCAGTCCAACAGAACTCGGGATAGTCAGGGACGGTACGGAAAACAGCGCCTTCGCCTAAAAAAGTGTGTTCGCGGATTTGGGTTTTTACGAAGGCGAGTGCGTTGCGCGTCATATCGATGATACGTCCTTCAAACATCTCATCCTTCACCACATTCATTTGTGCGCCGGTAAGCTCTTGTGTTCCATCATAGCAGACGACACGCACACGCGCTCTCGGGAACCATCGCTGGGGAGCTATGCCAAACAGAAGGATGGCGGCACCACTGACATATTCCCTGCCGTCTTTCTCTGTGATAAAGTTTTTGTTGGAACGCAGGTAGGTCAGAGCGTCACGGCCGTAGCCAATCCTCGCACAGTATTCCTCAACACATTTCAGGTCGAGGTCTTCTATTCCTGCTTTGGCGACAGGCTCGTCCTCAAAATAGCACACCCCCTTTGCGAACATCAACTGCATGCGTTCCTCAAAGCCCAACTTATGCGATTTGTCGCCGACACGTATATAGGCTTCGTCGGCAGAGGTGGCATGAAGCCTATTGCTCTGTTCTACATTGAGAATAAGAATATGGTCGGCGTCTCCATTGTTGTTTGTACAATCGATATATTCAGGGTGTACATTGACTCTCGGAACACAATAATCCATCGGGACGCGCAACAAGTCATTGACATTTCCAATGTAACGGTCGATACCCGTTATCGTACCGTCATCCTCAATGCCAATAGCCACACGTCCACCGTCAGCATTAGCCATAGCCACAAGAACAACGGCCAGTCCTTTAGGGTCGATGCGGGCACTCTTTCTATCGAAAGTTTGGCCTTCGGAAACAGATATCAATGTTTGAATATCGTATGCCATAATGTATTATATTCCACTAAATGGATATGCAAAAATACAAACTTTTTTTGAATTGGCAAAATTATTCATTGGCATGGTTTTATTATTGTTGTTGGTAGAGAGACCTGATAAGGGCGAGGTAGTGCAACGTCCAATGCAATGGTGCGAGACCGATTTACAGAACTGCAAGAGGGTTTTGCAATGGTGCGAGGCATAATTGCACAGAAACGGCAAATTTTCGCCGCCCGGAGGGCAATAAAAACGGCAGGGCGGCGTTTGTTTCAGTGATTAACTTTTAATGGTTTATGAAGAGATTGCTCATCATCCTAATATGCATTTGGGTGACAAATGTTGTTTCGGCGCAGAACGCAGACCAACGCATTGCCGACCTCATCAACGCGGAGGACTGGTTTGCGTTGGGCGAAGAATATCCACGCATCAAGGACTCGGTGCAGACCGACTTCCTCAGGCCGATGGCCGAGGCGATGCTTTACTTGCATTTCAACCAGCCGCAAGACGCAATCACTGCCATAAAACAACTTTTAAGCAACCACCAAGAGCAAATCAGTTCATCCACGACACTCAATTTTGCGATACTGCTGTTGCAGACGATGGGCGAAACGGGACGATACGCCGAAGCCGCCGACGGTTTGAAGTCGCTGGCCGAGCAGTTGCCGGAGGTGGGCAGCATCGCCGCCATGTACAAGCACTACAACGTCCTGCGCGACTTCCCGCCGATGGCAATAGACCGTCCAAAGCGGGACGTTGTGGTTCCATTCCAACTGCAAGAGTACAAGGCGAAGAAACGTGAAGCATGGATGCGTGAAGGCAAACGGAAATTCAAAGGCTACCATATAACAATCCCCGTGACAATACATGGCATTGAACGGCAGTTTGTGTTCGATGCTGGTGCAGGGGCTACATTCATCACCGAGAAGGCCGCACGCGAACTCGGTTTGATGATACTCCCCGACACCATTGCACTGAACGGTACACAGAAAGGAATGCGGGCATTCATCGACAGTCTGTCGGTCGGCGGCATAGTCTGTCGCAATATGGTGGTCTATGTGGGCTTGCCCAACGCCCTCGACAGCATTGCAGATGGCTTCGAGGCCGCACTCGGCTTGGATTTCATCAAGGCCGTCGGCGAAACGCAGATATTGTTCGATCAGCGGGAAATACTCTTTCCAGCCAACCCTTCAACGCACAATGCGGCACACAACGTCTGTCTCGCTCCCGACTTGGTGATGCTGGCTCAAAAAGATGGAAAACGTCTTTTGTTGGGCTTCGACAGCGGATGCACTACTGCCGAACTCTACGACGACTACTATCAAAAGTTCCGCGCCGAGGTCGATGCCATCGCCATCAAGGACACCGTCACCACCGGCAGTTATGGCAATGTCGCCAATGTCGAAATCAAGCTACTGCCCAGCATATCATTCAATGTGGGAGGTTCGGCTGTCACGATTGACGAAATGGAACTTTATCCGCCGACGGGCGATCGGCTTTATACCCACGATGGTCGTATGGGAATGTCTCTTGTCCGCCTTTTCCGTAAGACAACCATCAACCTAAACGACATGTACATCAAGTTTGAATAATTACAAATCAAAAGCCGAGACCATTGCTGGCCTCGGCTTTCGTCGTTTTAGTGTGTAGATGCGATTACATCTCCGAGAGTTTCTTGTAGCCCTCGTAGCGCAGTTTGGCATTGCGCTCGGTGGCGACGAAGAGCTCTTCGGCCTCTTGGGGGAAGGTCTTCATCAGCGAGTTGTAGCGCACCTCGCCCATGATGAAGTCGCGGAACTTGCTCCAGTCGGGCTCCTTCGAGTCGAGGTGGAAGCCGTTCTTGCCTTCTTCTTCCTCGGCGGGGTTGTAGTGCCAGAGGTGCCAGTAGCCGCACTCGACGGCCTTCTTCTCCTCGTTCTGCGTGCGGCCCATACCGATCTTGATACCGTGGTTGATGCAGGGGGCGTAGCAGATGATGAGCGACGGGCCGTGGTAGGCCTCGGCCTCCTTGATGACGTTGAAGTACTGGGCCTGGCTGGCGCCCATAGCCACCTGGGCGACATAGACGTAGCCGTAGCTCTTGG
>JAEEVE010000269.1 GCA_016290765.1 Muribaculaceae bacterium | reverse complement strand
AAATCTCTGGCTCACGGATGCCCACCAGGTTCAGATTGGGCCCATTGATAATCGCAATCTTTTTCATGCCACAAAAATACAAAATATTTCACGCAAATGACGCAGAACAGACAGATTTATCACAAAAAAGTACTATCTTTGCAACACAAAATATCTAAGAAGCAGTCTACTAACTCCCTTTAACGACTAGGAAAGATGGAACCGATGACATTGTGGCAATTCTATGCCGTATTCTTCGTAATGTGCATTGTGGGCGTTGGCTTGTGCTGGGCCATGTTCTTACTGGGCGCGCGCAACCCATTGCTGGGCCACAAACGTGGCACCTGGGCCGAGAAGATGCGTGACAAACTCATGATAGGCTTCCTGCTCTTGGCGGGCATTGCCAGTTATGCGACCCTCGAGGACATCATACGCGCGTTTACCAACGACGTGGCCGACGTTGTGGCTACCACCACGGTCGACATCGGCGAGAAAGTGATCAAGGGTGAGAGGATCCAGAATGACATAGACCTGGACGAGAGCATCAGAGACTCGCTCAGCGGAACCATCTGGGGCGAGTATGACTCGTCGCAAAAGAACACCCTCTACCTGATGACGGGGTTCTGGTATTTTCTGGCTTGGTGCATCTATTTTGGCAACTATGCCAAGTCGGCCAGCACATGGTGGCAGAAACTGTTCAAAATTATCGCATACCCCTGCCTGACTTCAGTTATCCTATTATTCCCGCTCAATGTGCATTATTGCAACCGCAGCGAACTGATGCCCCCGCTGGTATTCCTAGCCATTGCCGGTGTGCTCATCCTCCTCTCGCACGACCGCACCCCACTTCCACCCGAACTCCCATCCGAACTGACGCCCGAACAGACATCCGAACAGACACCCTAACCGCCTCACAATGCAACAAAAACCAACCACGCGAAGCAACTAGAACATGCTTCGCGTGGTTTTTGTCATTATATGTCACAAGCGCTGGACAAAGTCGGTGATGCTCTCACGCGGGGCTAGGCCCAACTTCTTGCGAAGGCGATAGCGGAAAGTCTCGACACTGCGCAGCGAGATATTGAGCAGCGACGCTATTTCCTTGCTCGACAGGCCCAGGCGCAGGTAGGCGCAGAGCTTGCGCTCATTCTTGTGAAGGTCGGGGAACTTCGCCAGCAACTTGGCCATAAAGTTGTCGTAGACCAGGTTAAAGTTCTCCTCAAACTTGTCCCAGTTGTCATCGTCGTTCATGTTGTCAACGATGCTCTTGCGTATGGCCTTAACCTTCTGCGACACCTTCGCCTTGGGATCGTCGCGCTTGACACTCTCGGCCAGGTCGGCCAGACTGTCATCGAGTTGCTGCAGCATGTCGTTCTTGCGCATGAGATTCATGGTGAAGTCGCCCAACTCGCTGGTCTTGTGCATGAGGTCGTGCTCGAGCTGTGTGGTGCGGGCCTCCATCACCTCGCGCTCTTGATGTGCCTTCTCGATTTGGAATGCCATCTGCTGCTCCTTGAGCTGGCGGTTGCGCTCATCCTCGATGCGCTGCACCGCACGGCGCTGTCGCTGGGTCACCAGCCGTGCCATCCATCCTAGTCCCATGGCGAGCAAGATGCCATAAATCGAGTAAGCCCACCAGGTCTCGTACCAAGCCGGCAACACCATCAGGGCAAGCATGGTCTCGCTGGTCGACGCGTCATAGTGGTTGTGCGCCCGCACATGCAGCAAATAGGTGCCCTTGGGCAGTTGCGTGTAGTCCTTGCTCGACTCGGTGTCCTCGGCTCCCCATGTCTTGTCATAGCCCTCTAGATAACACTGATAGGTGACGATGCCGTCGCCATGATACTCGGGCAAAGCATACTCGACGCGTATCGAGTTGTGATCCTTGGGAATCACCAGCAGTGGCTTGTCACCCTGATGATTAGTGGTAAAGCACGAGTCAATATTGTTGAGGTCAGCGACACGACGGATCATCACCTGGTGACGCGACTTGGGAGTTTGAAGCATGCGCTGATTTGCCAAATAGAACCCCTTGTTGGCATTAAAGATAGTGTGCGCCGAGTCGGGGAAGCCCATGTGACCCAGTGCCATAGCCACACGGCTAGTGCCACCCTGATAGGTCGTACTGTCAACATCGAAGGTCCCTGACGCACGGCGTTTGAGCAACAATATGTTCTCGCCAGTAAATACCCAGGCATCGCGCCAGGGCGTTTCGTGAATCATTGCTGCGTTACCATAGTGGTTGACCATACGATTTAGCCAGTCGACATGCGCCAACTTGCCTGCCGAACGGTCGTAGCGCCAAAAGCCATCGACCGACGACACAAACACCGTGTCCTGCATCTTGCACACCAAGTTGCCACCCTCGACCAGCAGGCCCTTGCCCTGAGTGAAGTGCTCTTGTTTGACAACCTGCGTTCCTTCTTCGTTGAGCCACAAGTGGTAAATGCCTTTCTGCCAGTGCCCAGCCCAGATGGTGCCATCGGCATCTTCCTCAAAGTTTGAGCTGGGCCACTCAATACCTTTTACCCTTCCCACATAACTCAGCGTCGAGCCATTGATGCGCATCACAAAGAAGCCACTGTAATCGCACCCCAACACCAGTCCAGGATGGTGCTTCAACTCGCGGAAGTCCCATGTGCCACCGGGACCGGCAAGATGAGTCGCCAGGGTGCCATTAACCAACATCACACCCTGGTCACAGCCGCACAAGATGCCCGCCGAAGTCTTGCGCAAGCACCACACCTGACCCGTGACCGAGTTGATGGGCTGAACATCGGGGGGCGTAGCACCAGCAAGCAACGGGTAGGTAGTGACATAAAGTCCCTGATTGGTCGCAAGATAGAGACGACTGCCATCAACCAGCGATGCATAGCCCCGGCCAATGCGCAGATTCTCGCCCATCAACGACATGAAAGGCAGGTCGCGTACCAAGTAGGCCACACCGTAGTCCAGCCCCATCCACACATTGCCCCAATGGTCGAAACGCACCGACAACACTGTGTTGTTTTGCAAGCCGGTCGACAAGTTTGAATACTCACACCTACCAGTCTTCATGTCTTTCACCACCAGTCCGTTACGAATGGTACCAAAAGCCAGATATTGACCATTGGCTGCCGCACAGAACACCTTGTTCTGTATCAAGAATGGCGTGATATCGAGCACATAGGGCGTAATCGCCTGCCCATCATACCGATAGATACCATGCTCGTCGGTAACCAGCAAGAGCCCTTCGTCGGTTGGCAGCATGGCACGCACCAGCAGGCCGCCCGACGGCAGTTCGCCTGGCAATCGTTTCAGAGCAGAGCCATCAAAGGCATATATACCGTCACTGCACAACACAATCAGCCGATCGTGTTCAACAACCGATGTCGCAACCTCGGTGGGCGCAGCCACCACCTTAATCTGAGCTGCGCCATCACGATAAACAGCCAGGTGACGCTTAGTTTGGAAAACAAAAGTGTTTCCCAAAGCATGGATATTCCACACATCGCCTATTTCACCAGCGCCCTTTGGCCACTTGTCTTTCAACGAGACATAACGAGGAGCAGCCAGGCGGTTCGATAGATCATAGTAGCCTAGCTCGTTTGAACCGCCAGCATAGACGCGACGATGATTCTTATCCAGGCTAATAGCACGCAAGTCGGTATAACTGGCGTTGGGCGTACACGACCATCGGTGACCGTCAAAGCACAACAGACCACGCGTGTTGGCTAGATAGATCAGCCCCTCGTCATCTTGCATAACATTCCAGTTCTGCGTGCCTCCCCCTGTAAGCTCGCTAGCAAAATTTCGCACAATATTAAACTGCGCATGTGCCGAGCATGCAACCAAAATCAACACCGTCGACACTATGGATTGTAG
>JAEEVE010000268.1 GCA_016290765.1 Muribaculaceae bacterium | reverse complement strand
TATAGCGTTGCAGACGCCCGAAGACCGCCGGCTCATCAAAGGCATCATCATCAACAAGTTCCGTGGCGACATGAGGCTTTTTGACGACGGCAGGAGGATGCTCGAAGACATCTGCGGTGTGCCTGTGCTTGGCGTAATCCCTTATTTCAAAGATATTTACATCGAAGAAGAAGACAGCGTGGCGCTCGCCCGCAAGTCAATGCAGCTGCAACAAGGCAAAGTAAACGTGGCGGTTGTCATGCTCAGGCACTTGTCAAACTATACCGACTTCGATGCCCTTGAACGTGATCCACGTGTGCACTTGTTCTACACCAATAACACCGAGGATATCAAGAACGCCGACATCATCATTCTGCCTGGCACCAAGTCGACCTTGCACGACCTCTACGAGCTGCGCCGCAACGGATGTGCCCGAGCCATCATGCGGGCTCATCGCGATGGTGCCTCGGTGCTTGGCATCTGCGGTGGCTATCAGATGATGGGCATTGAGGTGCTTGACCCCAATCATATTGAAGGCGACATAGAGCGCCTGCCAGGTTTGGGATTATTGCCCACAAGTACAACAATCACCGAGGAGAAACAAACCCGCCAGGTCACAAGCCAGTATGGCCAGGGCTATGAGATACATCAGGGTGAAACTGTGCCTCATGGCGAGGCCAAGCCTTCACCACTGTTGCACCTTGATGATGGTCGCGACGACGGCTATGTAGTCGACGGCAAGTGCATGGGCACCTATGTGCATGGTATCCTCGACAATGCATCGTTTGTAGATTATCTCTTACGGCCGTTTGACGATAAGTTGAGCAAGGCGTCCTGCAGTTTCAACTATCAAGAATTCAAAGAGGAACAATACGACCGGCTCGCAGCTCATGTGCGGCAGTACGTCGATATGGAAAGAATTTATAAAATTCTCACCAACGATGATTGAAGGACACGGCGACGACCTGTATCAATACAGCGGTATCAAGATGAACTTCAGTTCCAACATTTATACTGGAACCGACTTGAGCGCACTATATTCGCACCTGAGCACATGCATGCAGGTGGTGAGTAGCTATCCTGAGCCGTCAGCAACATCGCTTGAGCGGATGATAGCCCATGAGTGTGGAATCAAGCCCGAAGAGGTGCTCGTGACCAGTGGTGCGGTCGATGCTATTTACCTTATTGCCCAAGCCTATCGCCACCTGGGCACCTGCAAGGTGATGACACCCACGTTTAGCGAGTATGAAGACGCTTGCCGAGTGTTTGGATATAAAGAATGCGACGATGCCGCCATGTGCTGGCTCTGTAACCCTAACAATCCCACGGGCAGCGTGATACCAGCTGGCGATGTGCTCGAAATCGCTAAGCGTTATCAGTTGCTCATCGTCGACCAATCCTACGAAGACTACACTCTCGAGAAGCTGCTGCGGCCTGCCGATGTGGTTGACCGTGAAGACATCATATTGCTGCACTCCATGACCAAGCGCTATGCTGTGCCAGGACTACGGCTGGGCTATGTCACCGCCGCGGCATCAATCATCAAGCGGCTGCGTGAGCAATATCGCCCTTGGGCAATCAATGCCTTGTCGCTCGAGGCAGGCAAGTGGCTTGTTGCTCACCAGTTAACCGCCATCCCTAATCTTGTTAAATACCTCGAGGAGACACAGCGCTTGCGCCGGGCGCTCAACGAGATTGAAGGCATCGAGACTTATGCTACCATGACCAACTTCTTCTTGTGCACCATAGCCCAGACTACTGCTGCCGACTTAAAGGGATATTTGGCTCATAAGCATGGTATCCTGATTCGTGACGCATCTAATTTCACGGGCCTCACACCGCATCATTTCCGCATCGCCGCTCAGTCGCCCGAGGCGAACGATGCTCTTGTCGAAGCCATTAAGCAGTTCACATCGCAATGGAGAAGTATTTAATGTTCATATTACCCCTGTTACTGGGCTACTTGCTCGACCTCATCTTTGGTGACCCAGAGCGCTTGCCGCACCCCATCGTGTGGTTTGGCAAGATGATTTCGTGGGGCGAGCATTGCCTCAACCGAGGGCGGCATCGCATGGCAAAAGGCGCGGTCATGAGCGTTGTTTACATCTTGCTGGTGTTCTTTGTGTTGTGGGGATTAATTAGAATTTTTCCAAACACGATATTGTGGTGCGTTCTCAATACCATCATCATCTTCTACTGCCTGGCAGGAACAACGCTTATCCGTGAGGTGCGAAATGTGTTTCTTGCTCTTGACGAGTCGCTTGAGGCTGGGCGCAAGCAGGTGGCGCGCATTGTGGGGCGCGACACGTCCGAGTTGACAGCTCAAGAGGTGCGCACTGCCGCCCTTGAGACGCTGGCCGAGAACCTGAGCGACGGTGTGATTGCGCCCCTGTTCTGGTTGGCTGTACTGGGAGTGCCTGGCATGGTAGCCTACAAGATGGTGAACACGCTCGACTCGATGATTGGCTACCGCACTGAGCGATATAAAGACTTTGGCTGCTGGGCTGCCCGCATCGACGACATAGCCAACTACATTCCAGCCCGATTGACCGCCGTGCTCATGGTGATAGCCTCGGGCAAGCCTAGCCTCTTGAAATTCGTGTGGCGCAATGGTCGCAAGCATGCCAGCCCCAATAGCGGATATCCCGAGGCTGCCCTTGCTGGTGCGCTCGATTGCCGCTTCGGTGGGCCTCATTATTACTTTGGCGAGCTCTTCGACAAGCCTTTCATCGGCGAAAACGAGCGAGACCTTACCACGGCCGACATGCGTAAGGCAGTTCGCATCAACCGCATCGCCGAAGTGATGATGATAGTGTTAGTGATAGTAGTTGCTGGTGTTGTTGCAGTAATCGCTTGATTATCAATATTCTGAAACCATCTACTTTTGCACTCACTTAGATTGATTGTTCATAGCACATGAAATTTCTTTTCGATTTAGACGGAACGGTTGCTCAGCAAGAAACTTTGCCTATCATTGCCCGTCATTTTGGCGCTGAGGCCGATATGGCACAACTCACCGAGCAGGCAGTGAGTGGCGCAGTGCCTTATGAGCAAAGCCTGAGAAATCGGGTCATGATGTTGCGAGACTGCTCGGTCAAGGAAGTGGCACAATTGCTTGCATCGGTTCCGTTTTACGAAAAGATTTACCAGTTCATAAGCGAACATAAGGCCCAATGTGCTGTTGTGACTAGCAATCTCGACTGTTGGTGCTCGTCGCTGATAAGTCGATTAGGGTGTCAAGGGTTTTGCTCACAAGCCATAACTTGCGATGATAGAGTAGTAGAAATTGCCAGCATCATCAAGAAAGAACTAATCGTAAATCATTTCAAAGAACAGGGCGAGATTGTGGTCTTCGTTGGCGACGGTCACAACGACCTCCAGGCCATGCAACATGCCCACATCGCCATCGCTGCTGGCCTCTCCAATCCTCCAGCCCCAAGCCTCATCCCAATAGCCCACCATATAGCCAAAGACCAACAATCCCTATATAACACCCTAATCAACCTTACTTTTTTTGCAGTTCGTGACATTTTATGACACAACAAGGTATTTTGAGACATCTCAAGTGCACGGAAATCAACGAGCCTTATGTCTTATTGTTTTTTATTTTGCAACTTCCCACTTCTATCAAGCGCACAATCTAAGAGAGATAACTGATTGATTTTCAAATATCATTAGTTATCTCTCTTTGATTTTCTGTCAACCTTTTGTCAAAAAAATCGTCTTGGAGGTATAGTTTTATTTAACGATTACAATTATATAGTTTATGTCCCATATATTTAAATTCAATAATATATTTGGAATACAAGAGATGAAAAATTGTTGATGGCTTTTTAACATAGAAAGAGACAGTTTTTTCTCATATCTGTCTGG
>JAEEVE010000267.1 GCA_016290765.1 Muribaculaceae bacterium | reverse complement strand
ATCACCTTGCAACCAGTGGGTATGGAAAATATCCCCGAAGAAGGGCGGTTCATCTTCGCCAGCAACCATCCGCTGGGCGGACTGGACGGGTTGGCGTTGATTTCGCTTTTCGGCCACCACTACCATGGTGAGATCCGCTTCCTGGTCAACGACCTGCTGATGACACTGAAGCCCCTGCGCGGCATCTTCCTGCCGGTGAACAAATTTGGTCGCCAGTCGCGCCAGGGTGCCACGCTCATCGAACAGGAGTATGCCAGCAATCGCCAGATGCTCACCTTCCCCGCCGGTCTGTGCTCCCGGCGTCAGAGCGACGGCACCATCGCCGACCTGAAGTGGCACAAGTTTGTCATCACCAGCGCCATTCAGCACCACCGCGACATCATCCCCATCTACTTTGAGGGGCAGAACTCTAAGAGTTTCTATCGCGCAGCAAACTGGCGCAAACGCCTGGGTATCAAGTTCAACTTTGAGCAAGTGCTGTTGCCCCGCGAGGTACTGAGAAACCATGGTGCCACCTTCGGTATCCACATTGGTCGCCCCATTTCGTGGCAAAAGCTTGACGCAACGCAAGCCGCCAAGCAAGCCGCCACGTTGCGCGATATCGTCTATCATCTCAAACACTAAAACACCGTCATTGGTTTATGCATAACGACATCATCCCCCCTGTTGACATCAGTCTCATAGAGGCCGAACTTACTCCAGAGCGTTTCTTGCGTGCGACCAACCGTGCCGGCAATCATATCTATGTGGTTGACGCATTCAACTCGCCCAATGTCATGCGCGAGATTGGGCGTCTGCGCGAAATCTCGTTCCGTGCTGGGGGCGGTGGCACTGGCAAGGACTGCGACATCGACGAGTTTGACCTGATGGAGCCACCGTGCCGCCAGTTGCTGGTTTGGAACCCCGAGGCACGCGAGATTATCGGTGCCTACCGCTACATCCTGGGCAGCGACATCAAGGTGCTGCCCAATGGGTCGCCCCGCATCGCCACAGCACACATGTTCCAGTTCTCGGAAGACTTTATGCAACGGATGCTGCCCCACACCATCGAGTTGGGCCGCTCGTGGATTCGTCCCGAGTACCAGTCGACGCGTGCCGGCAGCCGCGCCATCTATGCGCTGGACAACCTGTGGGACGGCTTGGGCGCGTTGACGGTGCTTCATCCCGAGGTGAAGTACCTTTTTGGCAAGATGACGATGTATCCCAGCTATGACCGCGATTGCCGCAACCTGCTGCTTCACTTCCTGCACCTGTACTTTCCCGACCCCGATGGCATCATCTGCCCCATCGAGCCGCTGGCAGGCACGCACAGTGATGAGGCCGAAAAAGGGTTCTTTGTTGGCGGCAACTTCAAGGAGGACTACCGTCGCCTGAACGCCTTTGTGCGGGCAAAGGGCATCAACATCCCGCCGTTGGTCAACGCCTACATGGGCTTGTCGCCGTCGATGCGTATCCTGGGCACCGCCATCAACCACGAGTTTGGCGAGGTCGAGGAAACAGGCCTGCTCATCACCATCGCCGACATCTTTGACGAGAAGAAGAACAGGCATGTAAACACATTCCAAGGCCTCCTCGCCCCTTAAAGGTAAGACATTTGCCCCGCCCCACCCTCGTTTAGTTTTCCATCCAAACACATCGATAGGGATTGACAATTTGTTTTTGTGGATTTGCTGGGTAAAACAAAACTTGTGACATAATGAAGAAAACAATCATATTTGCGCTGACATTTCTGTTGCTGATGGGTTGTCGTCATCATCGGGCGGTGTCGCCGCGGCTGGTGGAGCTGGACTCGCTCATCGCCATTGCTCCCGATAGTGCCGCTGCCCTGCTCGCCGCCATCCCCGCCGACTCGCTCACTGCCCCTGAGAACCGCGCCTACCACGCCCTGCTCCTCACCCAAGCCAAGTACAAGGCGTATATTCCTGCCACTAGCGATTCGGACATCAACATTGCTGTGGATTATTTTGTAGCCAAGAACGACGGCAACTATGACCGCCGCATCCGCTCACTCATCTACAAGGGATGTGTGATGACCGAGCTGAATCATCCCGATAGTGCCATGTACTGGTTCAAGTCTGCCGAGACAGCTGCCAGCCCAGACGACCACGCTAACCTGGGGTTCATCAAATATAAAATTGGCGTACTTTTTATGGATGAACTTGAGATGGGCACCACAACCATAAATTATCTTAATACTGCCTTGCAGCATTTCAACTACACTAATGATACGATATTTCAGTTGGCATGTTTGATTAGACTTGGTTCAATCGAATGTCTAAATAAAAAAAGTGACAAAAAGCTAAAAGAAGCCCAACAATTAGCAATTGAGTTTGGAGAGAACGATTATGTTATTCATACTCTTGAGCATATGTCCATTCAGGCCTTACAAGGCAATCAGTACCAACAAGCCAAGGAACTATCCATGAATGCAATCTTGCAGGGCGATTCCTCTGTTGCTTGTTATTCTTATGTAGTGATGAGCTACTGTGGCCTAGGATATGCTGATTCTGCCTTGTTCTATCTGCGCTTGATGCCAAAGCCAAAAAATATGGTAGATAGCATGACCTACCATCGTGCCCATGCCGAACTTGCACGCACCCTTAACAATATGGAAGACTATGTCTTTCACAACGACTTGGCAGGTCGGATTTCTGATACCATTTTCTTTGAATCTCAACAGGCTGAGATAAAGGAAATCGAGCAGAAATATGAGAATCAAGTGCTCTTAGAGCAAGTAAAATCCTCCCGCATTAGACTTTGGCTTATATCTGCGCTGGCTGTTTTGCTGTTTCTGTTAGTTGGAATTGCCTTCGCATTTTGGCAGAAAAGGAAAAAACTTGATGCCGTCACCAAGCAGAATGAGATCAACAAGTTGTATCTTGAGCTGAAAGAGATTTCCCAACGGAGTGAATCGCTGTCCCAGCAGAATAAAGAACTGTCTCAAGAGAATGAAGAGTTACAAGCATTAGCGAAAAAGGTACAGCAAACCGAAAGCGACTTGAGTACCGACAAAGATTATGCTGATCTGGAGAATGAGCGATTTAAGGAAAAGCAGCTATCTAAGAGCCTGGAATATATCGCTGGACTTCTGCACACCTTTATCCAGCAGTCTCACGAGCTTAAGCCATCGGAATTCATGGAGAAATTCAGGAAAGGTTTCCTGGAGACGCCCAATGGAGGGGAGGTTGACTTCTGGTATACGTTGCGTGTTCAGGCCGACCAGGTCCATAGCGGTGCCGTGGAAAAGCTATTGGCAGAGCACCCAGATTTGAACGAGACATTCATCAGAGTTCTATGCATGTCGGCATTGGGTTTCTCAACCGAGATGATGGCAACCTGCCTGCAGCATAAGAGTGACTATATTAAGACCCTGAAAAACCGCCTTAAGAAGAAATTGGACATCAACTGTTCGATTCCGGACTACTTGAAACAGCTCGGCGAAACACGATAGGAAACACCAAGAAAAGTGTCCTTTTTAGGTAAAAAATGGCCTTTTTCGGGCACGATTGTGCCTGGGAAGGGTCATTTTTAACATTTTGATAACCTTGCGATTTTTGTAACTTGCTATTAATGAATAAATTGTCTTGTTCGCTTGATACGGTAAGAAATTTGGATTTTAACAATCAACCATAGTATCTTTGCACTCAGAATCCTGCCCCACCAATCCTCTCGCCTACGAGAAAGTTTTTTCGCGCTTTGCGCCATGCTCGGGGAGGTGTAACAGGACTTACGTTTTCATGCAGAGGACTTGCGTTCCTGCCCAAAAACTGATAGAATTTGTGACATGTTTAACCCTAAAAATATAGAAACTATGAAAAAGATATTGACAATGATGCTGCTGGCTCTGGTCTGC
>JAEEVE010000266.1 GCA_016290765.1 Muribaculaceae bacterium | reverse complement strand
CAGATGACGCATATCCTGGGTGTGAGCGACGGAGCCTTGCGCACCACGCGCTCCCGCCTGCGCCAAAAGCGCGCAACCACTAGCAACACAAATGCATAATGCATAATGCACAATGACTGCCTGGCAGAATCAATGACGATTCTAGCTAGGCAGTTTTTCTTATTACGTTTGTTTTATTGTTGATACTCGTGGCGGAGGGAGTAGGTGTTGCGGAGGGACTCGAATTGAGTGGAATCAGATTTCAGTTGGGTGGTCAGGGGCATGGGGTCAAAGCTGTGCATGATGCCTTGCAGGGTGACTTGGTCGCTGCCCAGAGCGGGTGCAGCGATGTGTGGCACTGGCAGTTGCCAGCCATAGTGGCGGTTCAGTGCCTCTATCATCATAGCAGTGCCTCGCTGCTTGCCTTCGATAGAGTAGCCGGCGATGTGCGGTGTCGCGACAATAGCACGTTGCAACACAGCAGGGTTGAGATGCGGCTCGTGCTCCCAACAGTCGATAGCGAGGTCTCCGCCCCACCCTGTCAATGCCGCCTCGTCGATGATGCCACCACGTGCCGCGTTGAGCAGCAAGCGGCATCGCTGCATCTGCTGTAACTGTGGTTCACCGATGAGATGCCACGTGGGCCACTGCCCGTCGCGGGTGAGCGGGGTGTGAATAGTGATGATGTCGCTTTGTTCCAACAAGTGATCGAGCATGCAACCGACGCCCAACGGTGGGTCGTTGAGTAATACCTTAAATCCTAGCTGTTCGCCCCAACGAGCCACGATACTTCCCACATGTCCCACACCAATCACGCCTAAAGTCAAGCCTCGCGCATCGCTGATGTCCCTGCAGTGCATCCATCGTCCGATGGCAGCAAACACCCATTGCGCCACGGCGGGGGCGTTGCATCCTGGCGCGTTGCACACCGTGATGCCCTGCGCTCGGCACCAGCCCAAGTCGATATGATCGGTGCCTATGGTTGCCGACCCGATAAAGCGCACGCGACTGCCTGCCAGCAATGCCTCGTTGCATTGCGTGCGGGTGCGCACCAGCAAGGCATTGGCATCGCGCACTGCAGCAAGCGTGATTTCGCTTGTAGGCAGATAAACAACCTCGGCCACAGGTTCCAGGATTCCTTGGATATAGGGTATGCGATTCTCGACAACAATTTTCATCTTGGGCACAAAATTACAAAGAATTTCAAGAATTACATAAGAAAAAAATAGTATCTTTGCAAAATCCACTTTAACTATTATATCTACTTAACTACTAGAATATGGCCGAGAGCAACTTTATCGACTATGTGAAAATATTGTGCCGCAGTGGTAAGGGCGGAGCCGGTTCGGCCCACCTTCATCGTGCGAAGTATATCCCCAAGGGTGGTCCTGATGGTGGCGATGGCGGCCGTGGCGGCCATATCTACCTCAAGGGTAACCGCAACCTGTGGACACTGATTCACCTCAAGTACAAGCGCCATGTGTTTGCCACCGACGGCCAGGCGGGCTACGAGAACCAGTCAACCGGTCGTGACGGCGAGGACCGCACCATTGAGGTGCCTTGCGGCACGGCGGTCTACGATGCCGAGACGGGACAGTTCCTGTGCGATGTCACCGAGCATGGCCAGGTGGTGCGTCTGCTCAAGGGTGGCCGTGGCGGACTAGGCAACACCCACTTCAAGAGCGCCACTCGCCAGACGCCACGCTTTGCCCAACCAGGCGAGCCAGGCATTGAGAAGGCGGTCATTATGGAGCTGAAGTTGTTGGCCGACGTGGGTCTTGTGGGCTTTCCCAATGCGGGCAAGTCGACGCTGCTGTCGGTCATCAGTGCCGCCAAACCCAAGATTGCTAACTATGCCTTCACCACGCTGGAGCCCAACCTGGGCATTGTCACCTACCGCGACCAGCAGTCGTTTGTCATGGCCGACATCCCCGGCATTATCGAGGGAGCCAGCGAGGGTAAGGGTCTGGGGCTGCGTTTCTTGCGCCATATCGAACGCAACGCCGTGTTGCTGTTTATGATACCTGCCGACACCGATGACATCGCGCATGAGTATGAGGTGCTGTGCAACGAGTTGCAGACGTTCAACCCCGACTTGGTCGAGAAGCCTCGCGTACTCGCCATCACCAAGTGCGACATGATTGACGATGAGCTGATGGAAATGTTGCGTTCCAACCTACCCAAAGACATCGAAACGGTGTTTATCTCCAGCGTGGCACAACGCGGGCTCACCGAACTTAAGGACGTGTTGTGGCGCACCATCAACGACGAGCGCAACCGCATCCCCGAGACCTTGACACATCGCGATCTCGATGCCCGTCACCGCCAACAGGATGAGGATGACTTCATCTTTGACACACCCGACGTGGGTGATGACGAGATTCTGCCCGACGAGCTGCCCGAAAAGGCGCGTGGCGAGGGTCGCATGCTAGGGCCCGACGACCAAGAATGGCGCGACGAGTACTGGGCCGACGATTACCGCGACGAGAATGCCGACTTCCAGGTCGTGAGCGACCCCGATGAGGCTTAAGCCTGGATCACACTACCTGCATATATAGCTAGCCCCGTTCAGTTCATTTGGCTGAGCGGGGCTAACAGTTCCTTTGAATAGGTCAATACACTGTAAAGTCAACTATATCACTGATGAGATAGCTATCGAACAATTTTCCATTGCGCCACACATAGAATGTTTTGTTGTCCTCATCACGGACAAATGCGTACCAATCCTTACCGCAAGTGAGCACACCCTTTACATCTGAATACCTACCTTGCGACAAGTCGATATAATCTCCATCAACCCAAACGCATGCACGATGTTCGTAATTGTCGTATAACAAAAAACCATAAACGATGGGTGTGTCACCATGCATGTGGATGAAGTAGGGTCTAGCATTAATGGCATCTCGTTTGTCCAGTTCTTGCCGCTGACCGTCACGCCAGTAGCCCATGTGCGACCAGGCCTGATGACCAAATTCGTCGAAATATATGTCATAAGGCCCAATCACATAATAGTGCCCATGCAATCCATTAATGGCCCACAGATTGACAGATAGATTATCGGACAGCCTGATTACATTACCATTGACCCAGACGTAGGCCCCGTTTTGAACATTCAAGTGAACAGGTTCAGCAACATTGGCACAAGCAAAGTACTCATCGCCATGAACTACACAACATTGTGGCACAGCCCCAACGACCTTTGGCAATTGGAAGACTTTCCCGTTGGGGAAACCCATGATTGAATAGTATTCACGGCTTTGCGACCATGCTCGGAAGTAGGCATTGCCATTGTCTATATATGGGGATTTCGCGTCTATATATAAATCAGAAGAAATATCAAGCACTTGACTCTCACCATCATGCCAAATAATATACTTCCCATATGAATTCACACCATAGACATATAATTGCCCATCCTTCACACCAAGGCTGTAAATCCATGAAACACCATCGATAACAGTCCCCTCCACGCCATTGATATACAATCCGCCAGTTTTGGCGAAACAGATATTGGGTAATTTATCCTGGGGTGCCTTCGGTTCATCGCTGTTACATGCCTGCAGCAAAAACATCGCATAGAGAGCGAGCAAAAAGTTAAGATGCTTACGTTTCATAACAATCTCAATTTTCAATTGATTAATTATTGCTTGCAAAGATAGATAAAGTATTTGAATATCCAAAACCCGTTAGCGGGAAACAAGACGCACAACTTGTTTGCAAATTTCGTCAAAATTCTTGACCTATGCAAGAGTTCTGGAGCACTATCGTGACAAAAGAACCGTCCCCGTGGCACATCTGAACTGCACCCCAAAAGTTAGACACAAAACTTTTGAGGTGCAGTTTTTATATGAAGTACACATTTGAGGAAAAACTA
>JAEEVE010000024.1 GCA_016290765.1 Muribaculaceae bacterium | reverse complement strand
ATTATGCATTATGCATTATGCATTAACAAAGGTCATCACCGTTCCCATGATGCAACCCAGCAGGGCTCCAAGCCACACGATGGCGCGGAGCTCTTTGTGCATCACCTGCATGATGATGCCCTCAGCTTCCTCCATGTCCATCTCTAAAACTTGAAACTCAAATCTCTGCGAGGGGCTTTTTTACAACCCAATAGCCGTTCTTGTTTGCCCCCACTCGTTCTATGATGTCTTTCTGGCGCAACGAACCCAAGACCTTCTTGATACCGCTGTCTGACAACCCTGTCATCTCGCATAACCTCTTTCTGGTAACGTGAGCGTCTTCATTGATAAGATTCAGTATTTCACGCTCGGTCTTCGATAGCCAATTATTGGTCACTTTATTGGTCACTTTATTGGTCACTTCGTACTCCTTAATAACCGTGAGCAGGCAGTTGAGCATAAAGTGAATAAATGGTGTGCTGTCGCCAGAGGAATCAGATTTAGCGATGGCTTGATAATAATCTTGTTGGTGTGATTTGACGATTGTTTCAACGGGTATCCATGCAAAAATGCCTTTCCAACGGGCAAGGAGCATGGTCTGCCAATAACGTCCCATTCGGCCGTTGCCATCAATAAACGGATGGATGAACTCAAATTCATAATGGAACACACAACTACCAATCAGTGGATGTGTATCGGTGGTTTTGACCCATTCAAACAACTCACTCATTAGAGTAGGAACGCGCGTTGCTGGTGGAGCCATGTGAATGCAATGGTCGCCGTCAAATATACCCACACCACCAGTTCTGTATCGTCCTGGACTGTCAACCAGACCACGCATCATCAAACTATGTGCATGAAGTAGGTCGTTTTCATTAAAAGCATCCAGTTGCGACATCAGTTCATAAGCTTGCAAAGCATTCTTAACCTCCTGAATCTCATTTGGTCTCCCGAGTACACGCTTGCCATTGATGATGTCTGTGACTTGTTGCAATGAGAGGCTGTTTTGTTCAATGGCGAGTGATGAATGGATTGTTTTAATTTGGTTCTCTCTCCGCAACGAGGGCGATGGCGTACTGTCACCAAGGCTGACGGCAAGCATACCTATCCGCTCGGATATCTCTGAAACCATATGTAAAATCTCAGAGGTGATTGAAAAGGGAGGAGTGTACATAATGATGGTTTGGATATAATTTGCAAAGTTACGTTTTTTTCGTCACAAACCCAAATATCATAGCCTCTTTAGTTGATTCTTTTGTTTTATAATCTTCGAAGGCTATTACTCCCTATGCATTAACAAAGGTCATCACCGTTCCCATGATGCAACCCAGCAGGGCTCCAAGCCACACGATGGCGCGGAGCTCTTTGTGCATCACCTGCATGATGATGCCCTCGGCCTCCTCCATGTCCATTTCGCAGATGCGGCGCTCGACGATGCCGCTGATGTCGATGGCCTCAAGGATGCGCGGCAACCGCTCGGTGATGACAGTGCGGTAGACGCTGATGATGCTGTCCTTGGCTTGCTCGACTTGCTCCTCATGACCTGCCATGAGTTGTCGCATGGGCATGTGCAGCAACTTTGTGCCCTCATCATCGATCATCCGTGACACCATCTCGCCCGAATGTGACTGTAACACCTCATTGATATGTTTGGCCAGGAGTTTTTCGATGGGGGTCGAGAGTGCGCCCAGCAGTTTGTCGGCGCCTAGATGGCCCGCTATACTGTGGTGCGTTTTCTCCACCACATGTTCGGTCGCGGCGTGTGCGATGCGGGCACCAACGGCACCATCCTGCAACTTCAAGGTGATGAGTTTGCTCACCTCCTCGGTGGCATTCTCGCGCAGTGCCGCCACCTCGCTCTCGGTGAGATAGTGTCGGGCGAATTGCTCCACTGTTTCGTCGTTGCTCATTTGGGTGGTGGCGAAGTCATCAACGGCTTGTCTGATTTTGGCAATCATCTCGTCGCTGAGCAATGTGCGCTCCAGCACCTCGCGGTTCATTAAGTTTTCGCTAATGCTGTCACCGATGGCACCGGCAATGCGGTTCTTCTCTTTTGGGATGATACCGGGTGTAAACGGCACATGCCAACCAAAGATATACTTCGGCTGCCGAGGACGGAACAACATGCGGATAGCAATATCATTGGTGATATATCCAATCACCGCCCCCACAACAGGTCCACTCAAATATTCGAGAATCATATAAGTAGTTAAGTAGTCAAAGGTAGTTAAAGGTAGTTAAGTAGACTTTAGCTATTTCCATTTTTGCTAATATTGTCAATCAGGCCATGGCAATAACTGTTGAGCAACTTGCTAGTCTCTTCAAGAGAATTTTTCATTTCAATAAACTGATCGATTGTGATAAACTCCAGGTCACGTGACAAGATTAAGTAGTTTCGGCACTCTTCAATACTTCCCTGTGAAGTATTATAGAATCGTAATTTGTCTGCTTTTCCTATCTTTTTATATCCTTCAGCAATATTAGCCTCAATTGAAACTGCGGCACGTCGAAACTGAGATGTCAGCCCATAGAGCTCGTCGCGAGGAAATTGTCTAGTAGTTCGATAGACTTTTAGGACAAATACATGTGCTTTTTGCCATGCAAGAATTGTCTCAAATGAATATGTGACTTCTCTCTCCATAGTTAAACAATGTCAAGATGTACTACTTAACTATCTGAACGATATCGACAAACTACTTAACTATCTGAACGATATCGACAAACTACTTAACTATCTGAACGATATCGACAAACTACTTAACTACCTGAACGATATCGACAGACTACTTAACTACCTTTAACTACTTAACTACCTTTAACTACTTAAAAACCCTTTCCCAACATGAGATTAATCACCATGTTCACATCACTGATGTCGACATTTCCGTCTTCGTTGATGTCACCATCAAAGTCCTCGCTCGTATCCTTGCCCAGCATCAGATTAATTACGATGTTCACATCGCTGATGTCCACTGTGCCGTCGCCATTGACATCGCCAAGCAATTCGGGAGCCGTCGATTCGACACAAGTGGCGCGCAACTGGATGCCCACCGACTGACTCAAGCCACCGCCGCTGAACAGAATCTTCGCCTTATGTTCACCCAGCGAGGTGGGTTTGTAAGTCACTTCCAGCGGATAACCCTCCAGACTGTTGAGCGACGTGGTGTCGATGCTCGTTGTAGACAACGAGAACATGGTGTAATTGTTTAGGTAGCATTTTAGCGTCAAGGGAGAGGTGAAATGCTCACCACGCACATAGAGCGTGAGTGTGGCACTGTCACCCAAGGCGACATCGCCAAACTCAAGGATGGTTCCTTGGGTGGGAGAGATGAGTGTTGCCACGTCAGTGGGTTCTGGGTCAGGACCGGGGCCAGGACCAGGATCTTCGCCACCCTCAACGAAGCCCGTACCCACTTTGTCGCCCCAGATGTATTCCATTAGGTCGGGATTATCGACAAACGGGTTGCGGTTGTTTTGATAGATTTGAACGGCATCGTTACGGTTTCGCTCTTTCTCGCTCACAGGGTCTTGACGCGCCCAACGGAGTAACAACTCGATAGACCATGCATTGAGTGTGCGCCAGTCACTGTTTGTAAGCATTGTGGTGGTCGCCCAATTATAGTCTTGGTAGCACGAAGCCATGTAGAAATAGATGCGTGCGAAGTCGCCCTTGTACTCGTCGGCTGGCTCAAACACCTTGCTCGAGCCACCGCCCTGACCACTGCGGGGCGTGCCTCGCTTTGCCGAACCGTTGTCCCAGTCGCTACTCGCTACATCACCGAAGGGCAAGTTGCCACGCGCACTGTTGGCCTTGGCGTCGGCAGGGATGACATGGTACAGGTCGCTGTAGGCGTCTTTACCCGAAGAACCACCCCACCAGCTCTTGGGGAACGAGTGCTCCTTGTTCATGCCACTCACTGCACTGCCGCGGGTGCCGAAGAAGTACTGATTGTTGCTATACATGTCCCACACCTGATTGCGGTTCTCAGGACGATAGTCAGTATCATAGTAGTAATACCACAAACTGCTGTAACTCAATTTGGTATGGTTCTTTGTCAGGGCATGGACGGCATCCTTTAGGCCCTGACCGGTCTTACCATGCAGCGAGTTGTAGTAACCCGCCGGGACGGTAGCCTGCATGCCCAACAAGGAACAGGCCAGTGCAATTACTGTCAATATTCGTTTCATTGTCAATGAGATTGGTTTGCGATTAAGACAACAAAGTTACCATTTACCAGCGACATCTGCAAGGTTTTGGTGCAAAAAAACATTTTTTTCATTCATCACAACATTCAGCTGCCATTTACAAGTTCAGGGCCGCGGCTGTGGCCACGACCCTGAATGACTCATTTAAGCCCGTCAAGTCAGAATTGCTTGGCAACGGTCATCACGACCTCGGTCAGGGTGGGGTGGCCGTGGATGCTGTGCGCCAGACGGTCGACAGTAGCATCGGCATTCATAGCCATAACCACTTCCTGGATGAGATCGGCAGCGTGGGCACCCATGATGTGGCAACCCACAATCTGGCGTGTCTGTGCGTCGATGATCATCTTGATAAGGCCATCAGGCTCGGCCATTGACACAGCCTTGCCGTTGCTGCGGAAGAAGGCTTTCTTCACCACAACCTCCATGCCGCGCTCTTCGCACTGGTCTTCGGTCAGACCCACCATCGACAACTCGGGCACAGTGAACACGGCGCTGGGGACTATATCCAAGCGAATGTCACACTCCTTGCCCAAGATAGCGGCAAGAGCAACCTCGCCCTGCGCACTGGCAGCGTGAGCGAGCATCATGCGGCCATTGACATCGCCAATGGCGTATACACTCTCGACGTTGGTCTGCATCTGGTCGTTCACCTCGATGCCACGGCGACCCACGGTCACACCGATGGTGTCAAGGCCCTCGGGCAACACGGGTTGGCGACCCACCGACATGAGAACGCGCTCGGCAACGAGGCTTTGTTCCTTGCCCTTGAGGTCGTAGGTCACGGTCAAGCCCTCATCGCACGGGGCGATGGCTTTCACGCCAGCCTGAGGAACAATCTTGATACCACGTTTGCCCAGCGTTTGACGCAGGCGCTTAGCGATGTCTTTGTCAAATGGTGGCAAAATCTCCTTGCAGAACTCGACCACGGTCACCTCCACACCATAGGTGTTGAAGATGGCGGCAAACTCCATGCCAATGACGCCGCCGCCCACGATGCACAAGCTCTTGGGTAGTTCGGTCATGCTCAGGATATCGTCGCTGGTCATGGCCAGTTCAGCTCCGGGGATAGGAAGGCCCTTGGGCGCGCTGCCTGTGGCGATGACAATGTTCTTGGCTTCATGGCGATCGCCATTCACCTCGATGGTGTGCGCGTCGACAAAGCGTGCCTCGCCCTCGATGGCGGTAATGCCAGGCGACTGCATGAGTTGCTTCACGCCATCGCGCAATTGTGTTACCACCTCGTCCTTGCGCGTCATGGCGGCACCAAAGTCAAAGGTGAAGCCTTCTGACTGGATGCCCCACATGGCCGACTCCTTGAGGTTGCCCAGCACCTCGGCATTGCGGCACAATGCCTTGGTGGGGATGCAACCGCGGTTCAGGCAGGTACCACCCATTTGGTCACGCTCAACGATACCCACGGTCAGTCCGGCATGCGCGGCCTCGGCAGCCATCTCATAGCCGCCAGGGCCCGCACCTATTATAATAAGGTCAAATGTCATAACCGTCTTAGTTTTCAGCTACAAGTTCACTGTAGGTCACGATGGGCTTCAGGGCTGCCTGCGTGTCGTCGAGACGGCGCACCGGAGTGTGGTGCGGAGCCGACTTCACCATCTCAGGATCGTTCTTGGCCTCCTCGGCAATCTTGCGCATCACAGCGATGAACGCGTCGAGGGTCTCCTTGCTCTCGGTCTCACAAGGCTCTACCATTAGGGCCTCGTGGAACAACAGCGGGAAGTAGATGGTCGGGGCGTGGAATCCATAGTCTAGCAGGCGCTTGGCAACATCGAGGGTAGTCACGCCGGTGGACTTGTCCTTCAAGCCGTCGAACACAAACTCGTGCTTGCACACACCGCCAATGGGCAGTTCATACACATCCTTGAGCGACTCCTTGATGTAGTTGGCGTTGAGTGTGGCCAGCGGACCCACGTTCTTCACATTCTCGTGACCGAGTGTGAGAATGTAGGTATAGGCGCGCATCATCACTGCAAAGTTGCCCAGGAAGCCCGAAATCGAGCCGAGCGAGTCCTTGCCGAACTCAACAGTGTACTGATAGGTGTCCTCGTCGATATCGTTGCGAACCACATGGGGGCTGGGCAGGAACTGCTCCAGACCAGCACGAACGCCCACAGGGCCACTGCCAGGACCACCACCGCCGTGAGGCGTCGAGAAGGTCTTGTGCAGGTTGATGTGCATGATGTCAAAGCCGATGTCGCCCGGGCGAACCTTGCCCAACATGGGGTTGAGGTTGGCTCCGTCGTAGTACATCAGACCGCCGCACTCATGGACGAGCTTGGCAATCTCGGCTATCGAGTGCTCAAAGATGCCCAGTGTGTTGGGGTTGGTCATCATCATGCCGGCGATGGTGTCGTCGAGCAACGGACGCAGGTCGTCAACGTCGACTGTGCCATCAGGACGGCTCTTGACAACCACCACGTCCAATCCGCACACGGCGGCGCTGGCGGGGTTGGTGCCATGGGCCGAGTCGGGAACGATCACCTTGGTGCGCTTCTCGTCGCCACGGCTCATGTGGTAACTGCGCATCACCATCAAGCCGGTCAACTCGCCATGTGCGCCTGCAAACGGGTTCAGCGTGAACTCCTTCATGCCGGCCAACTCAGCGAGGCTCTCCTGCAGCTTGTAGTAGACCTCCAGCGCGCCCTGCACGGTGTTGATGTCCTGCAGAGGGTGCAGGTTGCAGAACGACGGGTGGGCGGCCATGTCCTCGTTAATCTTGGGATTGTACTTCATTGTGCACGAGCCCAGCGGATAGAAGCCGGTGTCCACGCCAAAGTTGTTGTTGCTCATGTTGGTGTAGTGGCGCACCACCGTCATCTCGTCACACTCGGGCAGGCCAGGAGCCTCGGCGCGAAGCAGTGTGCCGGGCAGTGAGTCCATGCGGTAGTCACTCATCTCATTCTTGGGGAGGGAATATCCACGACGACCCTCGCGCGACAACTCGAATATGAGTTTTCCGTAATATACGTTGTTCATAGTGCTATGCCTCCTCTTCGTTAGAATTGATGAAATCCTCCACACTCTCAATCAGCGCGTCAATCTCGTTCTTGCTGCGCATCTCGGTAACGCACAACAGCAGGCGGTGGTCGTCAAGCTTCAGACCTGCCTGGATGTTCTCGTCAACACACCAGTTCTGCAACTCGTCGATGTTCAGGTAGGTCTTCACGACAAACTCGTTGAGGAACGGCTGGTCGGGATAGGCGAGCTCAAACTTGCCCGTAGCGACCAACTTCTCGGCCAGGTAGTGAGCGCCACTGTAACCCAGCTCGTTCACCTCGCGCAGGCCTTGCTTGCCCATCAGCGACAGGTAGATGGTCACATACAGTGCCATCAGGCTCTCGTTCGAGCAGATGTTACTGGTGGCCTTCTCGCGGCGGATGTGCTGCTCGCGGGCTTGCAGGGTCAAGACAAATGTGCGCTTGCCATCGGCATCGACGGTGGCACCAACGATGCGGCCAGGCATCTTGCGGATGAGCTTCTTGCTGGTGCACAGGAAGCCTACGTATGGGCCGCCAAAGTTCATGGGAATACCCAGGCTCTGGCCATCGCCAACGGCGATGTCGGCACCCCACTCAGCGGGAGTCTTGATCACGCCCAGAGCACTGGCCACGCAGTTCATGATGAGCAGCGTCTTGTGCTCGTGGCACAGGTCGGCCCAGCCAGTGTAGTCCTCAAGGATGCCATAGAAGTTGGGCGAAGCGACAATCACGCCAGCCACATCGTCCTTGGCAACCTTCTCCTCAAAGTCGGCACGGCAGGTCACGCCATTCTCTTCCTTGATGTGCTCGACAACCACGCCATGGAATTTGGCGTAGGTCTCAACAACGCGGATGATGATGGGGTTTACGGTGTCGCTGATGAGCACCTTGTTGCGCTTCTTGGCGTTGCTCACGGCCATCATCATGGCCTCGGCAGTGGCGGTGCAGCCGTCGTACATCGAAGCATTGCTCACCTCCATGCCCGTCAGCTGCGTCATCATGCTCTGGTACTCAAAGATGTACTGCAGCGTGCCTTGCGAAATCTCGGCCTGGTACGGTGTGTAGCTGGTCAGGAACTCGCTGCGGCGCATCATGTCGTTGACCACGCTGGGTGAGTAGTGGTCATAGCAACCGGCACCCACAAAGCAGGTCAGGGGCACGTTGAAGCTACCCAACTCCTCAAAGTAGCGGCGGATGTCCACCTCGCTCATTGCGTCGGGCAGGGCATACTCGCGCTTGAACACGAGTTCGCTGGGCACGTCCTTGTAGAGGTCGTCGAGCGAGCGCTCACCGCAGGTGTTCAGCATCGCGCGGACATCCTCTTCAGTATGCGGGAAAAATTTAAAATTCATTGATTAATAGTTGTGATTTAGATTGATTGAGAAAAAGACATAAGAACATAAGAACAGAAACAGAACTTATGTCCTTATGTTCTTGTGTCTTAAAAGATTCTTCTGCCTTTATTCGCCAATCATGGCCTTGTAGCCGGCGGCGTCCATCAGGTTGTCGAGCTCGCCCTTGTCGCTGAGCTCAACCTTGATGATCCAGTTCTCAAAAGCGTCTTTGTTAATCAGGCCGGGCTCGTCCTCAAGTGCCTCGTTTACCTCGACAACGGTACCGCTGACCGGGCAGATCAGGTCGCTAGCAGCCTTGGTGCTCTCGACGGCGCCAAACTCCTCACCGGCGGTCACTTCGTCGTCAACCTCGGGCATGTCGACATACACCACGTTGCCCAGCTCGTGCTGTGCGTGGTCGGTGATACCAATGTAACCAAACTCGCCTTCTACTCTCACATACTCGTGCGACTCGCTGTAAAAGAGTCCTTCAATAATCTTACTCATTGTTGTTTTGTATAATGTTAATTGTTAATGATATAACTTATTTATTTCACTTTAGGAAGTAGTGAAAGTGAAGCAATGGAGTTCTACTTAACTACCTTTGACTACCTTTAACTACTTTAACTACTAAA
Source organism: Muribaculaceae bacterium (assembly GCA_016290765.1). GTDB lineage: Bacteria > Bacteroidota > Bacteroidia > Bacteroidales > Muribaculaceae > Sodaliphilus. The sequence continues at coordinate 9,608 of JAEEVE010000024.1, read as the reverse complement.
CTTGTGCGTTATTTCTTGTAGTTCGGCTGATAGAAGCGTTTCTTCACCACAGTGGCGGGGAACACTTTCTTGCGGATGCGGATGCTCAGCTCGTTGCCCAGTGCGCCAACGGCACGGTCAACCAGGGCGAATGCCAGGCTCTTCTCGCAAGAAATGCTGCGATAGCCAGTGGTCACATAACCTACGACGTTTTCGCCGTCAAGCACCTCGTAGCCATGACGAGGAATGGCCTTGTCCTTCAGTTCCAGACCCACCAACTTCTTGGCGCTGCCCTCAGCCTTCTGTTGCGCGCAAGCGTCACGGCCTATGAAGCCGCCTTCCTTGTCGAGCTTGCAGAACATGCCCAGCGTGGCCATGATGGGAGAAATCTCGGCAGTAAGCTCGTCGCCATACAGGGGCAGACCAGCCTCAAAACGCAGCGTGTCGCGGCAGCCCAAGCCACAAGGCTGAACACCGGCGGCCATGAGCAAATCCCACATCTTCATGATCACGGCAGCGCTAGCATACACCTCAAAGCCGTCCTCACCAGTGTAGCCTGTGCGGCTCACGATGATGGTCTCGCCGTCATATTCCACCTCCTTGTGGGTGTAGAACGTCAGGTCGTTGACCTCGATGCCCAGCACAGCGGGCATGGTCTTCTCAGCCTCAGGCCCTTGGATGGCGAGCTGAGAATAGTATTCGCTCTGATGGTCAACCTTCACGTCAAAGTTCTTGGCCTGCTCGTTGATCCAAGCCACGTCCTTATCGATGTTGGCGGCGTTGATGACCAGGAAAAGGTCGTTCTCGCCCATTTTGTACACCAGCAGGTCGTCGACAGTGCCTCCGTCAGGGTAGAGCATCATGCCATAGAACACTTTGCCAATCTCGGCACCAGCGATGTCGTTAGTGAAGATATAGTTCACAAATTTCTCGGCCTCGGGACCAGTAATGCGAACCTCGCCCATGTGCGACACGTCAAAAACGCCCACATTCTTGCGAACGGCGTTGTGTTCGGTCTCAATGTCCTTGTACTGGATGGGCATGTCATAGCCGGCAAATGGGCTCATCAGTGCGCCCAGGGCCACATGCTTGTCGTGGAGACAGGTGATTTTGATTTCGTCTGCCATAATTCTGATTTAGTCGGTTAAAAAGTTAATAAATTGATTTGTACTTAAGTTCATGATGATTTGTGACAGGTCCACGCCCTCGAGGGCCTGAGTAATGCCAGCGCGTGTAAAAGCGACGCCTTTCAGTCGGTCAATGAGGCCGCCGTCCAGATCGCCCACCAGGAAGTAGTCACCCGCGACGTTCAACCCCGTGATGGCGTTGCGGTTCAGCTCTACGCTGACCTCTAGTTCGCCCACGCCCTCGATGCGGCCACGCTTCACGAGGTTGCAGCGAGGGTTGTTGCCCAGGATGAACTCCTCGGTGAGGTAACCCTGCATGATTTGTTCAATTGCGACAACATCCTCGGCGGTGAGCGTCTGCTCGCTGTCACACAGCGTGCGGCGAGCATGCGCCTTGAAGTCCTCCAGCGAGATGTCGTTGTGCTGGCGGATGGTGGTGATGCGACTCGACACGCTCTTCACGCCCTTGCTCGACAACTTGCTCGCCGACGGCGTGATGGCATGCACGATGTGTGTCATGTCGCTGTCGTAGAGCATCGTGCCGTGGACGATGCTGCGGCCGGGCAGATGGTAAAATGCGTTGCCGCTCACCTTTTGGTCGCCGATGAGGATATCATTGCGGCCCGTGCTGCTGGCGTCAAGTCCTAAAGCACAGAGCATTGACACCACCGCGGCGGTGTAGCGCGAGTAGGTCAACTCAACATTGTCACTGCGCGTGATGTAGCTGAACATGATGTTGCTCATGTCGGCATACACGCACCCGCCACCGCTCTTGCGGCGATAGTACTGGATACCGTGCTCACGGCAGTAATCCAAGTTCACCTCGTTAGCAATCAGTTGGTTGCGACCAAAGATGACCGTCGGCTCAACCTGCCACATAAAGAAGATGTCCTCATCGCCCATGATGCGGGCGGCATACTCCTCCATCGCAAGATAGAATGGAAGAATCCGCGTCGTGTCGTCGGGCAAACTAAGGTATTTCATCTCCTCTTTAAAAGAATTTACAAAAATACCACTTTTTCCCGACATACACACCAACTTTCTACCACAATTTTTCAACAACACCCGAAATAATCAAAATAACAAGGAACTAGATGCCAGTTCTCATCAAGGAGCGACTGGTATCTAGTTCCGCAAAAACCTTTTGTTCTTATGTTCTTATGTCTTAAAAAACACTTCTGTCCTTAGAACGCGATGGTGCCGCCTAGGGTGAGCGTGTTGTTGAATTGTGAGCAATTCTTGATGTCGCTCAGCGGGCTGTACTTGATATAGAATCCCAACCAAAAACAGTCGATTCCTGCCATCAAGTCAATGTTGAAACGGCGCAGGTTCGACACGCGCCACTTATCTTCCTTTGACTCTTCATTTTTTGTTTTGGGAGAGCAGCGCATGTTGCAGCGAACAATCGGGCCAGCATAGAAGTTGAGAGGTTTGTAAAGGCGCTGACGATAGAACAATGGAATGATAAAACTGGAAATTTCGAATTTTGTGAAATTTTCGGCATAACCGTTAGCTACGTGTTCAACGGTGACCGAGTTGTCGTCATGGCGCAATAAGAAACTGTCATTGCCACAGTTGACACCTTTAATCATCACTCCAAGGCCTGCCGATAGGCGTTGGTTGTGGTGCGAGGTATAGTAAGCCACACCAACCAAGTTGAGTACACCGAACTCATAGGAGGCACCATGGTCGCCCATGCTGGGCCCGCCGCCCCCGAACAAGCCACCCACAAACAAGGTAAAGTGCGGCTTTGAGTCGTCGTGGAATGGGCGTCCAAACATACAACCATGGTTCTGTATGTCCAGCAACGAGTCGGCCTTGATCGTGTCGGTGGTTAAATCAGTAAACTGAACTGTCTGCTCTGCGGGTTTGCCAAATATCGACAAGCCAAGAAGCATCAACGAAAGAAAAAAAGTTGTTCTCATAAGGGTGAATGTCTATTGAAACATCATCATTTCAATCTCGAGCACGCGCGTAATCTCAAAATGGATTTCTGGCTGCAGATAGTACTCGCTGTTCTCCGACAATGTGAACACGTCACAATTCCCAACAAGTGCCTGACTAGAGAATTTCCAAAGATTGAGGTAAACGCGCATGAAGTTGTACTCGTCACTTATTTTCGTGACATAGAAAGGGTGTTCGGCGCTGCCATCGCCTGTTGTGGCTATGGTGTTATAGATGCGAAAGGCGCGAGCAAAGTAGGGCTTGGCATCATCTTTTGTCAATCCGCGACAATTTACCGAGTCTTCCGATAAAGCATAGATAGCATTGCCAGCCTGGCGCAAGGCATCAATGTTCAGTGGGTTAATTTCCAATATGCGTTTGGCGCAGGAAAGACATTCTTCAAAGTTCTTGTTCTTGGCATGTTGCTGCATCGTTCGCACGTCAAGTTCCTCCTTGTCCTGAGTGAGATAGGACTGTCCATAGAAAGCCAATACTCGCTCTGGATAGGTAAGAGTACTATCTAACTCATCGGCCGAAAGCCGGGCCACCAGGTCCTTGATGCGTTGGGGATGGTTGGTCGCTTCTTGTTTGATGTTAGCCCAATCGACGGGCACAAACTCTCGAGCATTGGAGAATAATGCCGCCATCGCCACCAGGCAAATCAGTAATTGTTTCATAGTGGTTATTTGAGATTAAGTTCTAGACCGCAAAGTTACACTATTTCGGACGAATAACAAGCGCAACTTGACACTTTTATGGACTTATGAGCAAAAAAAGAGGGTGTGGCATGCACACCCTCAATTCTATAAATGCTCATCACAATTAGGCATCATGCTTACTGGATGAGAATCTTTCGTCCATTCATGATGTAGATGCCTGGTTCGCTGGGCTTCGTGGTGAATCGATGTCCCTTGAGGTCGTACCAAGCGCCGTCCTCCACGGGAGTAGGCATCACCACTTCAATCACTCGCGTAACGATTTCTTCTTCGTCGGTGATGTTCATTACAATTTTCCTGACGGTCTTCTCGCCCGGCAAACCAAGACCATTGCCCAAGTCAACAAGTATGTAGGCATAGAACGAGTTCACATAATCATTGCTAGTGGGATAAACCAACTTGTCTTCAGGTCCCATATATAAGTTGGCAGTCGTGTTGCCAATCAGCATGACGGGAGCGTAGGTTCCGATGAACTGCACGGTGCCATCATTGCTGGTAATCGTCATCTCGCCCTCTTCGCTGCTCTTGACGGTGACGTTTTCAAATGTGGGATCATCGATGTAACTGTAGGCTGTGGTGCGCCATTCGAAGACGTAAGGCTTGCCAGGCTCGATGTTGCGGGCGGGCTTGAAGTTCAGGGTCAATACTTCGGTCTCGCTGTCGAAGCCCGTCTGCTGCACATAGTCGTCTTTTTGCGCGATGTCCAGCTCCCAGATCTCAGCATCCTTGAGCGGAGTGAGGTCAATATTCTCGCCAATGACATCAAATGGCAGACACAGGGTGTTCCACATGTGGTTTTTGAAGAATGTGTGACCTTCAAGCACGACCTCCCCAATGGTTCGGCCCTTGTATTGCTCGATGAGTTCGCGATTGTCTTCACTGTCGTGGAAGATGAGTTGAGCCACCTTTTCGGGCACATCTTCTTCGCTGAGGTAGTAAGTGTCGGTGTTGGTGGCACTATGATACTTCAGATAAACCTCTCCATCGGGCAGGATATCGCTCGTCGACGAGCGGCGGAAGGTGTAGAGGTCACCCTCTTTAGTGCCCTCTTTGGAGAAGCGGTAGATATCGCGTCCGCCCCTGACGGTACCATCCGACACCCAGAGTTTGTTGTTGTTGTGCACATAGGCATCGTCGGCCCTGGTCAGCGGGATGTTGTGAACTGCACCGGGCTCGTCAGAGTGGATGATGATAATATCACCCATGGGCACTTCCTCGATAGCGTTGAGCGTGACGTGTTTGGCCTCGTCGTCAACACCTACCACTTCAAAGGCATCGACAGTGAGCAGGCCGATACCATCGAGGTCAATTTCACTCTTCGCCACATAAGGCGTAAAGGTGTAGCCCTCGGGGAAGCGGAGCACCTCGCAGATCTCACCCGAACTGGTGATGGGCATGGAGAGGCGGTAGCCGTCGGCCTCACCGTACACATAGAGTTTCAGGGTGACGTGGTCATAAAGGTAGATGTCGTTGGGCTTCGAGAAGTTGGCCAACGTGTCGAGAAGAATACTGTCGGCATTGACATATTCATAAAGTTTAGACTCCAGCAGGTTGCCTTCTGTGTCAGAGAGCGTCAACTTAACCTTGGCCGACTTGTTGGCGCCTTCAAGGCGCAGCTGCACAAAGGCTTTCTTGTGCTTATAGGAGAAACCATCGCTCATCTGGAAGCTGACCGAAAGATATTTGCTCTCGTCAAACTCGGCTGGTACCTCAATCTGTGCCGACAGGTTGTCGAGTGGTGTACCTGCAACTACGCTAAGGCCGCCATTGATCTCAATGTCCGAGATGTCGTAAAGCAAGCAGCCCGAGGGGTCGCTCTTAGCCACCGTAACGATGGCGTCTTGGTCGGTTTTCATGCTGGGCGTCCACGACATGTAGTTGTCGCCGCCAGGATAAGAGGCCGAAACCGATATCAGGCGAATGTCCTCGCCCATGACAATGGCAATCGAGTCTTTGGTCGACTCATAGTAGAAGAGCGTCGACACATAGTTCCCATTGGGGTCGATTGTGGTCTTGTAACTGGTGCTGTCGGCAATGGTGGTGGCCGACAACGCGTCTTTGGTCACCATCGTGTAAATGGTGCCGTAGCGTGCGGGCAACAATAATTTGGTGCCGGCACCCACTTCGGCATAGCCTTCGCTGCCACTAAGCTCATTGTCTATCCAGCCCTCTCTCGCATCGATGGTCATGTTCATGTCGATGTAGTAAGAGTTGAACAGGGTGGGTTTGACAAAGGTGCACACATCCTGGAAGTTGCGGAACAAGGCCACACTGTCGGGAAGGCCAAACTCCCACAACGACGTCACTGTGGCATCGCCCAAATCTTCCTCGTTAAGCACAAAGTTGGGTGTCATGATCACATCTGATGTCAGCGTTTCTCGAGTGACGATGGAGTCGGTCACGATGTTGTCTGGCAAGTAGGTCTTGCCGTTGCTGCCCGACCACGACTGGAGGGTGTAGCCGAAAGAACGCAGCTTCTCATACTTGTGGTGGTAATAGTTCGCGGGTATCGTGATAACGCCATTATCATCGGCATATTTCACATACGGCGTACCCTTGAAAATGAACTTGTAGTTTTCCACACCCAGGAGCGTTGCGCCGAGCAAGCATCCTGCAGCTAGTAACAAGATAAATCTTCTCATAAAGTAAAATTGTTATAGGTTGTTGTATAAGGTATACAAACACAGTTTTGTCGCTGATAGCGACTGATTTGAAAAACCGGGGGTGTGTACCCCCGGTTATCAAAACGTTGCTTTACTTCGTAGCGGTGCTATCGGCGGGCTGGGCCTCGCCCTTCTCGGCGGCAACACGGGCCTTGAATGCCTCGCTATCGGGCATCAGCCAGCTGTCAAACCAGTTGAAGAACTCACGCTGCCACAGCACGCTGTTCTGCGGCTTCTGGCACCAGTGGTCCTCGTCGGGGAACAGCACCATGCGGGCAGGAAGGTCGCGCAGGCGGGCGGCGTTGAACGCTTGCATGGTCTGCGTGTAGACGATACGGAAGTCGTTGTCACCCGTCGTGCACATGATTGGGGTATCCCAGTTCTGCACATAGCTGGCGGGGTTGCCCACGGTGTAGCTCTTCTGTGCGGTGGCGTTGCCCTTGTCCCAGTACGGACCGCCAAGGTCCCAGTTGACAAACCAGAGCTCCTCGGTCTCGAGGTACTGGCCCATCAAGTTGAAGATACCGGCATGCGACAGGAACGCAGCGAAGCGCTTCTGGTGGTTACCGGCAAGCCAGTAAACCGAGAAGCCGCCATAGCTGGCGCCCGTGGCACCGATGTGCTCGCCGTCAATCCAAGGCTCTTTCTTCATGAAGTCTACTGCGCTCAGGTAGTCCTTCATGTTCTGGCCTCCGTAGTCACCCGAAATCTGGGCGTTCCACTCGGTGCCGAAGCCCGGCAGGCCACGACGGTTGGGTGCGATGACCACATAGCCGTGGTTGGCCATGATGCGCAGGTTCCAACGGTAACTCCAGAACTGGCTCACAGGCGACTGCGGCCCGCCCTCGCAGAAGAGCAGGGCAGGATACTTCTTCGACTCATCGAAGTTGGGAGGTAGCAGCACCCAAGTGGTCATCTGCTTGCCGTCGGTGGTGGGAACCATCACCTTGCGGCACTCAACCTTACCCAGCTGGGCCAGTAGCTCGTCGTTGACGTGCGTCATCTGCTTGGGCTCCTCGCCCTGCTTGAAGGTGAACACCTCGTTGGGCTCTAGGTAGCTGTGGCGCAGGGTCACAAACTGGTCACCGGCAAAGGCGATGCCGTCGTAGTCATACTGACCGGCAGCGATGGTGTCGATTTGCTGCGTGGCCACATCCATGCGGAAGATGGGCATCGTGCCCTGGAACGGGCAGATGAAGTAGAGGTACTTCTCGTCGGGCGACCAGAACAGCGCGTCCACGCTGTAGTCCCAGTTGGCGCTCAGGTCAACCTTGTTGCCGCCATCGGCGTCCATCATGAAGATGCGGTTCTTGTCGGCCTCATAGCCGTCATGCTCCATCGAGAGCCAGGCAATCTTGCCGCTCTTGCTCACAGCGGGGTTGTTGTCATAGCCCATCATGCCCTCGGTCAGGTTCTCGGTCTTGCCGTCGGCCAGCGTGTAGCGATACAGGTCGCTGTTGGTCGAGATGGCATATTCCTTACCCACCTTCTTGCGGCAGACGTAGATCAGGCTTTTGGAGTCGGGCATCCATGCCAACTGCTCCACACCGCCCCACGGACGCATGGGAGACTCAAACTGTGTGCCCTCGAGCAAGTCCTTCACGTCGCTCACCTTCGAGCCGTCAAACGACCCCACGAAGGGGTGGGGGATTTCGGTCACCCACTCGTTCCAGTGCTTGTACATCAGGTCGTCGATGATGCGGGCCTTGGTCTTGTCCAGGTCGGGATGGTGGTCCTGGGCGGTCTTGCCATACTTCACCGTCGAGATGAGCACCACGCTCTTCTCGTCGGGCGACAGCACGAAGCCCTCGATGCCGTTCTCCATCTCACTGACGCACTTACGGCCGCCGCCGTCAGCGTTCATCACCCACATCTGCGGCACGGCGCCCTCTTTGTCATCCTTGTAGACAAAGGCAATCTTATTGCCGCCGTCCATCCACACAGCATTCGACTCGCTGTTCACGGTCTTGGTCAACTGCTTGGCGTTCTGGCCGTCAATGTCCATCACCCACAGCTCGCGGTTACCCTTGTTCTCCTCCACGCTCATGTAAGTGATGCCATAGAGCACCTTCTTGCCGTCGGGAGACACCTGGATGTCACTCACGCGGCCAAAGGCGTTCAGCACCTCGGGCGTATACTCGCCGTTCTCGACAGTCACTTGCGGCTTCTCAATCAACTTCGAGCTGCCACCCTGTTCGCTGCACCCCGCGCTCAGCAGGGCCACGGTTGCTAACATAATAGATACTTTCGCTAATTTCATAAAGGTTTATTTTGTTAAGTGTATAAGAATCAATCACAGTTGCGCATGGTGCATGCCACTAAAAGCCACAAAGATACTACCTTATTTCTAAATACACAAATTTTGCCCCATCTTTCCTGGAAAAATGGGGCAAAACGCCATTGTTGAACAAGAAAAAAACTCTAAATCGAATGTTCGAAAATTCGAGAATTCGCAAATTACTCACGTTCGCTCCGCGAGCTAAAGGGTCTTGATCGCCTCGTCAAGCAGACCCTTGACAAAACTGTCCTTGGTCATCTTCTTCATCTCCTTGAGGCTCTTGCGGCACAGGTTCAGTTCGCCTTCGGTCAGTTTGGCCTGCTTGGCGCTCTTGCACAACTTCAGAATCGAGGTCGCATAAGAGACTGCCGTGCTGCTCTCGCGCTCGCAAGCGCGCTTGAACGCGTTGCGGTAGTGGTTGAACGAGGTGAGCCACTCCACGTCGTCGGTAGGCACATCCTTGTCATCTCCCGACAACACGATGATGCGGTCTTTCAATTCCTCCACGCCATCAAGGGTGCCCAGTTTGCCCAGTATCTCCAGCCCGTCAAGTTCCTTCAGTTTCTCCAGGCCTTTCAGCTCTTTCAGGTCTTTCAGCTTGCTCAGCCCCGACAAGTCGATCAGACTGTCTAGGTCGACAACAATCGTGGTGTCGCCGCCGATGTTGATGGTCAGCGGGCCACCGTCGCGCTTGGCAAACAACTTGTTGCTTGACCTGGGTTTAGGAGCATAGGTCTTCAGCGCGCGGCCGTTGAGTTGCCCCTCGTCATCTTCCTGCCACTCCACCACATAGCAATAACGCATCGTGTCGCCATCGTCGTCCGGGTCCATCACGCTAAGCAGCTTGTAGTTCATTGACTTGTCATTGCCCACAACCTCACTGTTGTTGGGGTCGTAGTAG
>JAEEVE010000265.1 GCA_016290765.1 Muribaculaceae bacterium | reverse complement strand
AGACTGGCACGAGCAATCGCCATGCTGACGCATGGTTTGTCTGCGTCAGCCCCAAACTGGTGTGTGGCGCTTGGGTTGGAGGTGAGTACCGCCAGATACATTTCCGCACTGGAGCTCTGGGTCAAGGCAGTAAGACTGCACTGCCCATTTGTGGACTGTTCATGCAGAAGGTGCTCAGTGACCCGGCTTTCCAGGCGCTTCATGGTCGCTTTGGACCACCCAAGCAGTACATCGACCCGGCACAATACCAAGATTGCTCGCAAAACTACGAGCCCGACTCGCTATACTTTGACACCGACTCGCTTGATTATGACTCAATCGAGGTTAATCCTGTGCCAGAGTCTGCACAACCCGATACAACAGTCAACAACCAATAGTCTAGAAAATCTAGATACTCTAGATACTCTAGAATCTCTAGAACATCTAGCCTTCAATTGATAACGATATGAAACGTCATTATGATTACCTCATCATCGGCTCGGGCGTGGCTGGGATGAGTTTCGCACTCAAGGTGGCACACACAGGCACCGTAGCGCTCATCTGCAAGAGCTCGCTCGACGAGGCAAACACCGACCTGGCACAGGGCGGTGTGGCCAGTGTGACCAACCTGTTGGTCGATAACTTCGACAAGCACATCCACGACACCATGGTGGCGGGCGACTGGCTCAGTGACCCCGAGGCGGTCAAGAAAGTGGTTACCGAGGCACCTGACCAAATCAAGGCACTCATCTCGTGGGGCGTTGACTTTGACAAGAACGAGAAGGGTGACTTCGACCTGCACCGCGAGGGAGGCCACAGCGAGTTTCGCATCCTTCACCATGCCGACAACACGGGGCACGAGATACAGTCATCGCTGGTCGAGGCAGTCAAGGCCAACAAGAACATTGACATCTTTGACCACCACTTCGCCGTCGAAATCCTCACCCAGCACCATTTGGGACGCTTTGTCACCCGACGAACACGCGACATTGAGTGCTATGGCGCCTATGTGCTCAACGAGGAGACGGGAAAGGTCGACACCTTCTTGTCGCGCGTGACTTTGATGGCCACGGGCGGTATCGGGGCGGTCTACCACACAACCACCAACCCACTCATCGCCACGGGCGACGGCATTGCCATGGTCTACCGCGCCAAGGGTACCGTCAAGGACATGGAGTTTGTCCAGTTCCATCCCACGGCGCTCTATCATCCGGGCGATCGTCCTGCCTTCCTCATCACCGAGGCCATGCGTGGCTATGGCGGCGTATTGCGCAATCTGGGCGGCGAGGAGTTCATGCAGAAGTATGACCCGCGCCTGTCGCTGGCACCCCGCGACGTGGTGGCACGCGCCATCGACAGCGAGATGAAGCAACGCGGTGAGGACCACGTCTTCCTCGATGTCACGCATAAAGACCCTGAGGAGACCAAGCACCACTTCCCCAACATCTACAAGCACTGCTTGGACCTGGGCATTGACATCACCAAGGAATATATCCCCGTGGTGCCCGCTGCGCACTACCTGTGCGGCGGCATCAAGGTCGACCTCAACGCTTGCTCGAGCATCAAGCGCCTGTATGCCGTGGGCGAGTGTTCCTGCACGGGTCTGCACGGTGGCAACCGCTTGGCCAGCAACTCGCTCATCGAGGCGGTCGTCTATGCCGAGGCAGCAGCAAAGCATGCCATTGCCAACCATGACCACTATGACTACCGCGAGGACATTCCCGACTGGAACGATGCCGGCACGACCCACCCCGAGGAGATGGTGCTCATCAGCCAGAGCGAGAAAGAGGTGGGCGAGATCATGGCCGACTATGTGGGCATCGTGCGCAGCAACCTGCGTCTGCACCGTGCCTGGAACCGCCTGGACATCCTCTACGAGGAGACCGAGAAACTGTTCAAGACTAGCACCGTCAGCCGACGCATCTGCGAGTTGCGCAACATCATCAACGTCGGCTACCTGGTCATGCGACAGGCCATGGAGCGCAAGGAGTCGCGCGGCCTCCACTACACCCTCGACTATCCACCCGCACCCAAAAACGAAGACGACCTGAAACTATAAAAACAATTGAGTCCACTTTAAATAGTCAAGTTGGCGATATTTAAGACTAAAAAGACATAAAGACAATTTTTAAATAACTATAGATCAAGTTTTTAGTTTTTAAGATTTTGTCTTTTTGTCGTAACTATTCAGCGATTTCATCGAAGATGAATGATGCTTCGAAGAAGCTATTTGTGCAAAGCTTATTTACAGCACGATAATATCCAAAATAAGTAGCTGATACACATGTCCTTCCCCCTCGCTTGGAGACCAGATAGCATAAAAAAATCCCGCTTGGCGATTTTTCAGCCAGGCGGGATTTTGTCTTAAACCCTACTCTCGAGGCTTCCTTCTCCCCCTCTTGAGGAGGGGGCCGGGGGGAGGCCGGGTAGGCTTTACTTGATGGCCTTGGTGGTCTTGACGGTGCCGTCGCTGTAGCGTGTGACGATGATGTTCACGCCTGCGAAGGGCTTCTGGCTCACGCGGCCAGCCAAGTCGCAGTAGGTCACGCTCACCACATCACTGCCAGTCTTCACATCGTTCACAGCGGTGACAATTTGGCCTTCGGCACCAGTCAGATCGAGTGCCGAAGCTTCAAAGTTGGTGTTGTTGGGGTTCGAGCCCGGCTCCGGTTCAAGTGAGTAATTGCTGGCGCGGAGTGGAGCACCGTAAGATGGCTCTGATTTTGACGCTTTCTTCTTGGCCACACTGAGGAAGCGATAGGACTGACCCACAGTCAGACTCGGGGTGCTCGTGCTATTGTAACCCTTGTTAAGACTGATACCGCCCTTCAAGCCGGCTGGATTGAACCACTTACCAGTTGTCGCGTCTTGCATTTTCTTCTCCATATAGAAGCCTTCAGCAAAACCACCACCAGTATAATACAATGCTCCACTGAGTGTAAAGACCTCCATCGGCTTCGGGGCCATGAGCCAGTAGTTGACCGTAGTTTCGGTAGGCGCACCATTAACGACCTGGGAGCCCGACTGAGTGTCGCTGCTGTAGAAGTTGGCAGGGCAGTAGACGTTGGGAGTAAATTCGGTACCTGCTGTCACCGTGAGCTCAACGCTTCCGTCCACCACGATGGTGTAGTTATTGCCATCTGTGTAGGTACCCTTGACACCTTGAATGTTACCTTTTAAAAGACCCGAAGGCACTTGTGATACACCACTAAAGTCAAGCATCACCCAGTTGTACTGAATCCAGTCACCTGTATGATCCTTAGCGACAGCAGTAATGTAGTCAACTTTACCTTCTGGGCAAGTGACGGTGGTTCCTGTCAGGTCACGTGCAAAAGCAAGGTGTTTGTCAGAGTTGAAATACACCACCTGCAAAGGCTCATTTACAATGTAGGTTTTGCCCACAACACCACTTGACTCAATATCAGCCAGCGATTTGGTATCTACCGTGTTGTTGTCGATGACCGTTTGTGAAAGATCTGAGGTGACATTGATAATGATGTCAGAAATCTGATCAGTATTTATCTTGAATTGTTTACCATTTGTCCATAAGTCAAAGTAATTACCCAAGTTATTTCCATCAATTCCGTAGAAATCACCAGTATCTCTAGGACCGCCTCTCCACTGTCCGAACTCATCCACGAAGCCGAACTGTCGCCATTGACTATTGGTCTTTGAAATGGTCCAGCCTGTTGAGGTCTGTGTCATGGGTTCCTCGTTCCAATTATCCCAATCATTCCAATTGCCCCTGAGGGAAAGCTTGGGCTCTCTGGTGACAGTAAGTTCGGGTTTGCCATTGTCTAATGTGAATGAGAAACCTGTGAGTCCGGAGCTTTGCAATATAAAGTCATTGTCATTACCACCAGCCATCGTGGGTACGTCTTCATGATGGGCGTGGTGAATATTACATTCACCAGTGGAGCCATACCAAGTCCATTCAGCGCTG
>JAEEVE010000264.1 GCA_016290765.1 Muribaculaceae bacterium | reverse complement strand
AAGACCATCGGGCGCTGTGAGTACAAGACGGGCCGCCAGGTGGCCACTGTGCTCGACTCGCTGACCATGCAGCAAGCGCAAGTACGCAGCTGGGAGGGTTGCGAGATGAGCCAAAGCGAGGGGTCCATCTTACTGTGGGCCGACAGCGAGCCCATCTACCGCCACTCCTATACCGCCAACCACTTTGTCTATGACCGCAAGTCGGGCACACTCACTCCCGTGACCGAAGAGGGCGGCGAACAAATTGCGACTCTGTCGCCCGATGGCACAATGGTGGCCTTTGTGCGCGGCAACAATGTGTTTGTCAAGCACTTGTCAACAGGCGAGATTATTCAGGTCACCACCGACGGTCGCAAGAACCATATCATCAATGCAGTCCCCGACTGGGTCTATGAGGAGGAATTTGCCATGCTCAACTCGTTTGCTTGGTCCAGCGATAGCCGCACCCTTTCATTTATTCGCTGGGACGAGAGCCAAGTGCCCATGGCATCGATGACGATGTACCAGGGCGACTGCAAGGCCAACGACGACTATGCCCTCTATCCAGGCAAGTTTGACTTCAAGTACCCTGTCGCAGGCGAGAAGAACTCGGTGGTAAGCGTCCATAGTTATGACGTCGTTCAAGGCCGCTTGAGCAAGATGAATCTGCCCATCAACGACGAGGATTATATCCCCCACATTGGCTATGCAGGCCCTGCCGACGCGTTGATGGTGATGACACTGAACCGCACGCAGAACGACATGCACATCTATCGTGTGAACCCTGCTACGGGTGATGCACGCGACATCTACCACGAGACTTCGGCGAGCTGGATTGACAGTGAGATGTCACGCAACGTGGCCTACTACGACGACTTCTTTGTCATTCCCAACGAAACCACGGGCTACTGCCAACTCTATCAGTATGACCTCGATGGCAAGCTCTTGCGCCAGCTCACCACCGGCCAGGAGCCCGTCACCGACTATTATGGCTTCGACAAGAAAAATCGCCAGTTCTACTACCAGGCCACCGATGGGCCGCTCAACCGCGTGGTAAAGCGCGTTGATGCCAAGGGGCGCGTGCAGGACGTGGAGGTTGCCAAGGGTACCAACTCGGCGCGCTTCAATAGCGACTTCACCTATTATATCCACACCTTCAGCAATGTTGACACGCCCACGCAGTATCGCATCAAGCAAGTAGGCAAGAAGGGCAGTGTGCGCGACCTGCAGCTCAACGAGGAGTACTGTGCCAAGTACTTGACCCCACAGGTGCCGCGACGCGAGTTCGTGACCTTTGAGAACGACGGTTACACCCTTAACGGATTTATCATCAAGCCAGTTGACTTTGACCCAAATAAGAAGTATCCCGTCATCATGTCGCAGTACAGTGGCCCGGGCTCGCAGCAAGTACGCAACAACTGGAAGCTTGATTGGGAGGAATACTTCGCCACCCAGGGATACATCATCGCTTGCTTTGACGGTCGTGGCACAGGTGCCCGTGGCAAGGCCTTCGAATCGCTCATCTATCAGAACCTGGGCCACTACGAGACCATCGACCAAGTGGCTGCAGCACGCTACATGGCCAGCCAGCCGTGGGTCGATGCCGACCGCATTGGCATTTGGGGATGGAGTTTCGGCGGATATGAGGTGCTCATGGCAATGTCGCACCCCGACAGCCACTACGCCGCCGGCGTGTCTATCGCACCAGTGACCAGTTGGCGCTTCTACGACACCATCTATGCCGAGCGCTTCATGCGCACCCCGCAGGAGAATCCTGAGGGTTATGCCAACAGCGCACCGCTCGACAAGGTCAAGGACCTCAAGGGCGACCTGCTTATCATGTTCGGTAGCGCCGACGACAATGTGCACATTGTCAACTCGATGCAGTATATCGCCAAGCTCCATGGCCAGAAGCGCCAGTTCGACATGATGCTTTATCCCAACATGAACCACAGCATCAATGGCTGTGGCGTGCGTGAGCCCCTCTACCAGCGCGTGCTCAACTACTTCGACCGCACCCTCAAGAAATAGGAAGTCTATTCTCTAGAACCCCTAGTGCCTCTAGTACATCTAGAATCTCTAGAATCTCTAGAATAAACTAACTCTAAAGACTAAAGTCTAACGTTTAAATTCTCAAAACTATGCGTACAATAACGATAATCCTGCTCACTGTCCTGTCGTGCGTCACCGCATGGGCAGGCGACAAGAACACGACCATTGTGGTGCGGCCCATCACTGAGAAACAACGTAGCGAGATTCCCGACAAGACCTTGACAGTCAAGTTGCAGCGTTACACCATCAACGATACGCCGCTGGGCAAAGCTGTCGTTGACCTGGTCAGCGATGTACGTAAAGATGACTTATATTACAATTTCTATGTGTTGAAGTTCCACACAACACAAGATGGCGTACTCGAGGTGGGTGTCATAGGTGAAAACCGGATTTCACCAGCCATCCAGAAGAAAGCTTGGGGTGTCATGTTCTTTGACTCGGTATGCTTTGTCCTGCTTGATGAGAAACCCGATGGCCTTTTCACCAAAGCCAAAGGTAAGCAAACCATTATCCAGGAATTTGAGATTGTGGATGACTCTTTCCATAAAAGCACTGATGTATTTGCCTTGTGGAAGGATGGTAAGTTGCGTGCCAATGTTTATCATATCAATGGCAGTGATTTGCTGCAGAAGCGCAAACGCAAAGAAGACGGCAACATCATGGTTGACCACTTCGAATAATTTTTATTAACTCCAAAACCACAAATTATGGCCACTAATTGTCAATGTTGCAGATTACGAATGTACCACGACAGGAAGCCCAAATCATTGATGGGCCGCTTCTGGCGTTGGCACATCAATTTCTGCCCGGGCTGGAAAGCCTATTTCACTTCACTTACCCCCGAACAACAAGCCAAATTGCGCGAAGAATATCAATTCACCAAGTATCAAAAAACTGAACAAGAATAGGGCCTTGCGCAAGGGTTGGCTATAAATCAGCCAACACTAACCAAACAAATTCAGTGCGGCAGAGATTCCATTCCCTGCCGCACTTGAACTATTAACTCGATTGGTGGAGTTCGTATTCGCTATCTGATATTTTTGTGGAAATCCACATTTTTTTCAGATAACGATGTTGCTATATAACTATTCTCCCATTCAAGAAATCTAAGAGATTTAATATGAGTATGCCGTCATCGTTTCGGTATGTTGGCTGCAAACCTGCAACAATCACAACTTTCTGGAAACTATCATCAATCATCTTAAGCGACCTCAACTCTTGTTCCCGTTTCTCTTCACTCGGTAAAGCATAGGCTGACTGCACGTAGACCCGGTCATATCCCTTGTTGCAGACAAAGTCCACCTCTAAATAGCTTCGCGAGTTAGTGCCATCTGTATTACGAACAAACTTCTCTATGACACCAACATCTACAGCATAACCACGCAACCTCAATTCATTATAAATAAGATTTTCCATCAGATGGGTTTGTTCCGTCTGCCTGAAATTTATTTTGGCATTACGCAGGCCTAAATCCTCAAAATAGTATTTGGCTGGAGTATCAATATAATGTTTCCCCTTGATATCGTATCTCACAGCATGTTCAATTAGAAAAGCATCCTGAAGGTGTTCCAGATAATCTCTTATCGTCTCCTGGGATATAGAGCTTTGCTTGATTGAACGGAAAGTGTTGTACAGTTTGTGTGGATTGGTCAAACCTCCAATGGATGAAGCCAATATACTGATGAGCTCATCTAGTTCAGCTTCCAAACGAATATGATTACGTTGCTTGATATCACGGAGATATGTGTGAGTGAAAAGATTTAACAAATACTCACGCTTTTGTTCATCTGAATCCATAGTGACCACTTGCGGCAAGCCACCATAGAGCATATATTGACGCAGAATTTCCTCTGCTGAAAGCGTTGGGAAAGCTGCTGAGATCTCACCAAAAG
>JAEEVE010000023.1 GCA_016290765.1 Muribaculaceae bacterium | reverse complement strand
AACGGGCGTACAGATAGAATGCAATAGCACTCTGAACGGCCCACACAAGCGTAACAATCTGGAAGTTGCTGAACTCCATGGGTACAGCAATGGCAAGGAATGAAATGGCCAGTGCCAGATGGGTATGGTAAGCCAATGGATTACCGCTGCGTTTGCGCCAGATGAGAGCGATAGAAGCCACATGGCACAAGGCAATGAATATACAGAATAGACCATCATTCCAGTGGGAAAAATAGTTACTGCAATCGATGTTGAAGAGCAGATAGATAAAACTATTGAAAACCAGCAGCGAAACGAGAATGCGGTTCTGACAGAGACTGGAGCCACTACGCAGCGTATGGGTGGCCGAGGCCATGAAAAGCAACAGATAGCACGTACTCAACGTAAACAAGATGCGTTGTGTGTGGTTATAGTTCTCATCATAATCTTTGCCAAACATGAGCAGCAGCGCCCAGGTGGCGACGCAAGCGATGATGGGCAGTTCACTCCAACGTTTAATCAGCGACAATGCCGTCATACCCAGGTTCAGTATAAGAATATAGCCGAATAAGGCCACCAAACTACCATTCTCGTTGCTGGCTATGAATGGCGCGATGAAGCCGCCGATAAGGGCGATGATGGCCAACTCGCGCTTGTCAGTGAAGTAGGCTAGGGCAGCCATCAGGATGGTCACACCTACTAGGATGCCGAAGGCCACTGTTGAGCCGAACAGATGGTAGTAGTGATAGGCTACTGCAGTGATCACATAGGCCAGACCGAAGGCACCACCCATGATAAGCGAACTGTAGGTGTGGTATTGTCGATGTAGCCGTGCGCCGATGCCCAGCATTACGACACTTACCACATAGCCCAAGATGGTACGTGTCACTTCAGTAATCCAGTTCTTGTCGATGGCATACTTGACAAAGAAACCGATACCGATGATGAATACAATGATACCAATCTTGCCAAACAAGTTCTCGCCGATAAACTTCTCAAAATTTCGGCCTTCGTGGGCGATAGGCTCTTGATTTACATCTTCCACGATTTGTTGCGGTTCCGACTCTGCGATTTGCTCGGAAACCTCCTCAGATTCCCATTGCTCAAGTGGCGGTGGAGTGGGCATGGGTCGTATGGGCTCAGGTTCGGGCACAGGCTCAGGTTCGGGCACAGGCTCAGGTTCGGGCACAGGCTCGGGTTCGGGCTCTGGTGCGATGGGAGTCTCTGCTACTACGTTGGGCAAGGGCGTTCCTAGGGTGGGGTGGTACACCTCGCTTGCGGCTGCCTGTTGCAGATAGGCTAGATGCTCGACACGTTGGCTCAGGTAGTCAACCTTCGAGTTCACATTACTCACTACAATAATCACATAGATTATCGCAGCCAATATGAGGAGTGCTAAAATTTCCATAGTCAGACGTTTTTTAAACTATAAATTCTTAATTTCCTCAGTCGCCCTCTTCAAGGCTGAAAATGCTCTCGACGGGTTTGCCAAAGGTGCGTGCAATTTTCATCGCTAGCACTGCCGATGGCACATATTTGCACGACTCGATAGCGTTGATGGTTTGGCGACTCACGCCCACGGCCTCGGCCAACTGTTGTTGTGTCATGCGCACGATGGCGCGATCAACTCTGATATTATTCGTCATCGTTCACATGTCTAAAGTGGTACAACTCATACTCAAACCTTATAATATACAGCAATGGGATGCCGAACAAGTATATCCAATTGAAGGTCACGAAATTGGCCCCATAAAGAAATAATGTGGCAACTAGGAGAAGAACCATGTTGAATTTGAGAGACCATACAAGCGACTTGGAGCGCAGGTGCTCGACATACTCGTCTTCATCGCTCTCACGCGAAAAGGCAATCAGTGCCATGGCGATGGTCAGACCCCAGACGATTAACTCATCAATCATGTTGTTGGTGATGAACTGAAACGCGGGCGAAAGACCGACGTCTGACTCGGTGCTCAATTCAGGGCCATTGAACAAGGCAATGACCTTACAAGGCAATGCTGGCAACAACATGTCATCAATCAGTAGGATTACACCCATGATGGCAAAGGGAACAAACAATGCCCAGCCAATCCGCTTGCACACCATCGGAAATAGATAATTGCTGTTCATATACTTCTGTGATTTTAAAGTGATGTAAAGTTTAACGCAACAAAGGTAAGGTAAACTTTACATTTTGGCAAATAAACATGATATGATTTAACAAAATTTAAATCTTAAATAAAAAAGTAACTATTCAGCGATTTCATTGAAGATGAATGATGCTTCGAAGAAGCTATTTGTGTTGAAGACCATGCAAGCACCTCGAAGAGGTGCGCAGCTTGGTCATAGGAATATGCAGTAAAAGTGCCTCGAAGAGGAACTTTGCTTGCCAACATAATTGCTACATAAAGTTCCTCTTCGAGGCACTTTGTGCTTTGCTTGCAATTTTTGTTATATATGCGTAGAGCTAACTTCTTGTCGAGCGCATCACAGGGTGACCTTGTCTTTCGCCAAGGTTTGGCTCTTGCAGTACTCGCACAGGTCCCATTTGTTGGTAAAGTTGGGTTTGCCGTTGGCATCCTCCATGATGCACTTGGGGTCATCATTGGGACAGTGTGAGTAGTCGTAACGTGTGTGGATGTACTCGTGTAGAACTGTCTTCCACAATTGCTTGCGGTTCTTCACCCTGAAAGATGACACCACGCAAGCGTCGCCAGGGATGAGGCTCAACCCTTGCACACCCCAATCGGCATGTTGCTTGTATGGCAAACTGATGTCCTTGTGCGTTAGACCAATGTAGATGTTGTGCTCGTCTGCATCTTTCTGCAGATACTTCACAATTTTATCGGCACGGTAGCGTGTCTTTGTATCGTTCATTAGGTCGGGTGTCAACTTGCGCCGTTGCGCAATTTCTATCGCCTCGTTCAGGTTCTGTGTGCTCTTGAAATATACCAAAAGGTCTTTCTGAACTAGTTGCGTTTCAGCATCAGAGAAGTCATCAAACGGTGTTAACCAAATGGTCAGCGGAGGGCAGGTGCAAAGGACGTTATCATTCTCATCTAGGGCTGGTTTGTTGTTACACGACCATAGCAGAGCTGCCAAGCTCAATAAATAAATAATCTTTTTCATGTTTGTTCTATGCTTTTGTACAATCATATCTTTTCGGCCTCAAGGTAACCTGGTCCGATGATCAATAATTTGCAGTTCCGTAGCCTTTGATTTAACATTTCTAACTTAATATTTGTTTATTTAACGCGGTGGCTCTTGGTGGATTTGCGGTGAATGTGATACCTTTGCAACGATTTTTCGCGAATGGTTCGCGAAGACAACTTTTTCACCATAATTGAAATGAGCGAAACTGTAAATATCCGCGAGTTGAACGACCTGATTGCAAGTCGTAGCAACTTCGTGAACATGATTAAGCAGGGTATGGACACCACCATCGTGGGACAAAAGCATCTCGTTGATTCACTGCTGATTGCATTGCTTGCCAATGGGCACGTCCTGCTCGAAGGTGTCCCAGGACTCGCCAAGACGCTGGCCATCAAGACGCTGGCGGGGCTGATTGACGCGCGCTTCAGCCGCATCCAGTTCACCCCCGATTTGCTGCCGGCCGACGTCGTCGGTACCATGGTCTACAGCATGCAGAAGGAGCGCTTTGAGGTAAAGAAAGGCCCGGTGTTTGCCAACTTTATCCTCGCCGACGAGATCAACCGTGCCCCGGCCAAGGTGCAGAGCGCGTTGCTCGAGGCCATGCAGGAGCGTCAGGTGACCATCGGAGAGCAGACATTCGCACTCGACGACCCCTTCCTGGTGCTGGCCACGCAGAACCCCATCGAGCAGGAGGGTACCTACCCGCTGCCCGAGGCACAGGTCGACCGCTTCCTCATGAAGGTGGTCATTGGCTATCCCAGCAAGGCCGAGGAGACCGAAATCATCAAGATGAACATCGCCCCCGAGCCTCGCAAGGTCAATGCACTCGTCACGCCTGCCGACATTGTGGACACGCGCCGTGTGGTGCAGCAAATCTATATTGACGAGAAGATTGAACGCTACATCGTCGACATCGTCTTCGCCACCCGTTTCCCTGTGGACTATGGCATGAAGGATTTGCAGAGCATGATCTCGTTCGGGTCATCGCCACGTGCCAGCATCAGCATGGCGCTGGCAGCACGCGCCTACGCCTTCCTCAAGGGACGTGGCTACGTCATTCCCGAGGATGTGCGAGCCGTGTGCCACGACGTGATGCGTCACCGTTTGGGACTCAGCTATGAGGCCGAGGCAAACAACATCACTGCCGACGAGATTATCAGCAACATCCTAGACAAAATCGCAGTACCCTGATTTAGTAGTTAAAGGGAGTTAAGTAGATTCTCTAAACTCTAATCTCTACCAGCCGAAGGCGGTCCACCTGCGCGACAGCGCGGTCTACTAGCGAAGCGATCTACCAGCGCAACAGCGCGGTCTACCAGCGAAGCGATCTACCAGCGCGATAGCGCGGTCTACCAGCCGAAGGCGGTCTAAAATCTAAAATGGAACGCAACGAACTGCTGAAGAAAGTACGCAAGATTGAAATCAAGGCCAAGGGACTCTCGCAGAACATCTTTGCGGGCGAGTACCACTCGGCCTTCAAGGGGCGTGGTATGACGTTCAGCGAAGTGCGCGAGTACCAGTATGGTGATGACGTGCGTGACATCGACTGGAATGTCACTGCGCGATACAATAAACCATATGTTAAGGTATATGAGGAAGAGCGCGAACTCACAGTGATGCTCTTGGTTGACGTCAGCGGTAGCCGAGACTTTGGTGCCGTGGGAGAGACCAAACGCGAGGTGATGGCCGAGGTGGCCGCCACACTGGCCTTCAGCGCCATCCAGAACAACGACAAGGTGGGTGTCATCTTCTTTACCGACCGCATTGAGAAGTTCATACCGCCCAAGAAGGGACGCAAGCACATCCTGCTTGTGATCCGAGAGTTGCTCGACTTCACCCCGCAGAGCACCGGCACCGACATCAACCAGGCCCTGGAGTACATGACCAGCGCGTTAAAGAAGCGCTGCACCACTTTCCTGGTAAGCGACTTTATCGACACGCACGACTACTACAAGGCCATGTCGATAGCCAACCACAAACACGACTTGATTGCCATCCAGGTCTACGACAAGCGTGAGGCGCAACTGCCCGATGTGGGACTGATGCGTGTGCTTGACGCCGAACGTGGCAATGTGCGTTGGGTTGACACCAGCAGCCGCCGGG
Organism: Muribaculaceae bacterium; assembly: GCA_016290765.1. GTDB lineage: Bacteria > Bacteroidota > Bacteroidia > Bacteroidales > Muribaculaceae > Sodaliphilus. Next base: position 13,718 of record JAEEVE010000023.1, on the reverse strand, counting down.
TGCGACAAGCCTACGGACGCTGGTGGTATGACCGTCAGCAAGCCCTCGCCGACACCGTGCAGCGCTGCAAGGTTGACCTAGCCACCGTCGCCACCGACGAGGACTATGTGCGCTCGCTGATGGCACTGTTTAAACAAAGAGGTTAATCATCATGAGATTTTGTAGAAATATCGCATTGCTGGTTGCCGCCCTGCTGTGGCTGGGCGGCGTTGCTGGCAATGTCACTATCAAGGCAAAGCTTGACTCGGCACGCCTGCTCATGGGACGCACCACCGCCCTGCACCTCGAGATTGTACAGGACCGTGGCACCCGAGGCGCGCTGGCGTTGGAAAAGAGCGACACGCTCACCAGCATGGTCGAGATTGCCGACAAGCCCAAGGCCGACACTACCGCGCTTGACAACAATCGCGAGCAGATCAGCCGCGACCTCATTCTGCAGGCGTTTGACTCGGGACTTTATGTCCTGCCGCCCATCGCCTACATCGTGGGGCACGACACCGTCCAGAGCGACCCGCTCAGCCTCAAGGTCATTCCCGTGCCTGTCGACACAACCCAGGACATCATCGACATCAAGCCTGTCGAGGGAGTGCCATTCCGCTTGCTCGACTGGGTGCCCGACTGGATGGCCGACTACTGGTGGGCCTGGTTGTTGGGGCTGCTGCTCATTGCCGGGGCGCTATTTTATTACTTCAAGTGGTACCGCCACGGCCGCAACCCCTTGAGACCCGAGAAGAAGCGACTCCCGCCCTACGAGGAGGCGATGCTTAACCTCGAGGCACTCAAGCAAAGGCAACTATGGCAAAACGGGCAGGAGAAAGAGTATTTCACTGGCCTGACCGACATCTTGCGTGTCTATATTGACCGCCGTTTCGGAATCAATGCCGTCGAGATGACCAGTACCCAGATTGTTGCTACCCTCAAGGAGCGTGGTGAGATGCGTGCCGTCAACGAGCAGCTGACCATGATTCTCGAGATGGCCGATATCGTCAAGTTTGCCGCCGTGCGACCCCTTGCCGACGACAATGAACTGGCTTATCAGCGTGCAGTCAACTTCGTCGAGGAGACCAAGCCCGTTGTGGAGACTCCCGAGCAGCAGAAGGAGGTGAAGCCATGATGCAGATGTTACATCCAGGTTGGCTGTGGCTGTTCTTGCTATATATCCCGCTCATCGCGTGGTATGTTTACAACCATCGCACCGCGCACCCCACGATGCGCATGAGCACCACCGAGGCCTTTGACCGCTTGCCAGCCAGTTGGCGCGGATGGCTCACGCATTTGGTCTTTACCCTGCGACTGTTGGCACTTGGCTGCCTCATCATCATCCTGTGCCGCCCCCAGACCCATGACTCTTGGTCCACAAGCGATGTTGAGGGTACCGACATTGTCGTGGCAATGGATGTGTCCACCTCGATGCTTGCCAAGGACTTCAGCCCCAACCGCATGGAGTCGGCCAAGAAGGTCGCAACGCAGTTTGTCGCAGGCCGAGAGCATGACAACATCGGACTCGTGCTATTTGCCGGTGAGAGTTTCACCCAAGTGCCCATGACGATGGACAACGCCACGCTGGTCAACGCTATCGGGCAAATCAAGATGGGGTTGCTGGAGGACGGCACCGCCATTGGCGACGGCATTGCCACCAGCATCAACCGCATCAAGGACGGCAAGGCCAAGAGCAAGAGCATCATCTTGCTCACCGATGGCTCGAACAACACGGGTGTTGTCGCACCGCTAACCGCAGCGCAGATTGCACACAAGTATGGTATCAAGATCTACACTATCGGTGTGGGCAGCAATGGCAATGCTCCCTATCCCGTGGCCATTGACTTTGCTGGCAATATCCAGTACCAGACAATGCCCGTGGTCATCGACGAGGCGACCTTGCAGAAGATTGCTGCCACAACCGGCGGAAAATACTTCAGGGCCACCAGTGGAAAGGTGCTACAACAAGTTTTCAAGGAGATTGACTCGCTCGAAAAGACCCACATGGACGTTCAGCGATTTAGCCACACCGAGGATAATTACATCCCCTGGGCCATCGCGTTGCTCATCCTGTTACTCCTCGCAGCCGTCATCGACTACACTCTCCTCCGCCATATCCCATAGCGGCCTCAACGAGTAAAAACGATCTATCAGCGCGCAGCGCGGTCTAAAATATTAAATAAAGTGTTCACATTTGCTAATCCACAATATCTCTATCTGTTGCTGCTATTGCCAGGGGTTGTGCTGCTCTTTTGGGCGGCCAGGCGCAACCGGCGCAAGCAGCTCAAGGCATTCGGGCGAGAACGCATGGTCAACGAGCTCATGCCCGATGTGTCATCTATAAAGCCTTGGCTGAAACTCAGCCTCGAACTATTGCTGATTGCCCTAGCCATCATCATCCTGGCACGGCCCAGGGCAGGGTCAAGTAAGACCACCGGCAAGGTGCATGGAATCGAAGTGATGGTTGCCATGGATATTTCCAACTCCATGAACGCCAGTAGCACCGACAATCCACAGGATATCAGCCGACTGCAGAGAGCCAAACTCATCGTGCAAAAGATGATGGATTCCTTTGACAACGACAAGGTCGGCCTTATCGTTTTTGCTGGCAATGCTTATATGCAGATGCCCATGACCAGTGACGTGAGTTCGGCTAAACTATTCCTGAGCAACATCAGCACCAACATGGCGCCCACCCAAGGCACTGCCATTGGATCGGCCATTGCTATGGCTACGCAGTCGTTCTCACCCAGCAAGAAGTCGCAGAAGACCATAGTCGTCATCACCGATGGAGAGAACTTTGAGGACGATGCTACCAGTGCCGCACACCAGGCTCAGAAGCAAGGTATGCAGGTTAATGTCATAGGCGTGGGCAGCACCCACGGTGCCCCCATTCCCATGCCCGAGGGAGGATATCTCACCGACGATGCTGGCCAGCCAGTCACTACTTTCCTAAACGAGAAGATGGCGCAGGAGATTGCCCAGGCGGGCAAGGGTGTATATATTAACGGTGCTGCCAACGATGCCGTCGAGACCTTGCACGAGACCCTTGACAAGTTGGCACGAACCGATCTCGAGTCAATCACCTATACCAAGCACGACGAGCAGTTCCCCGTCTTTGCAGCTCTCACTTGTGTGCTGCTCATAGCACTCATCCTCTGGACCGAGCGTCAGAGCCCATGGCTGCAGAAGTACAACTTTTTCACGCGCAAACAGGTACAATCATGATTAAGCGATTCATTATCATATTCTTGCTGAGCCTCACCGTCACTACTACCGTTTGGGCGGTCGATGACCAGCAGCCCGTCACGGTCAAGAAAGAGCGTAACCACATTCGTGCAGGCAACAAACTCTTCCACAACAAGCGTTATGCCGAGGCCGAGGTGGAGTATCGCAAAGCGTTGCAAGTGGCACCCCAGTCGGCTATCGCACAGTTCAACTTAGCTACCACACTGCTCAAGCAGGGTGGGGGAGCCGCCTCGCAAGACGATAAGAACAACCCTGTCAATCAGGCAGCGGGCATCCTTGCCGACCTGGCCCAGCATGCACCCAACAAGTCGCTGCGCTCCAAGGCAAACTATGACTTGGGCAATCTAGCCTACGCCAGTCAGGACTATGGCAAGGCGGTGGAGCTCTACAAGCAGGCGCTGCGCGAGGATCCTGCCGATGATCAGGCGCGCTATAACCTGCGCCTAGCCCAGCTCAAGCTAAAGCAACAACAGCAACAACAACAGAACAAGGACAAAAACCAAGACAAGGATAAGGACAAGAAGGATCAAGACAAGAAAGATCAAGATAAAAAAGATCAGGATAAGAAAGATCAAGACAAGCAGAACCAAGACAAGCAGAACCAAGACAAGCAAAACCAAGATCAGCAGAAACAGCAACCACAGCAACAGCAAGGTGGCATGAGCCAGCAGAATGCCGAGCAGGTGCTCAAGACCATGCAGAATCAGGAAAACGCCACCCAGCAGCGCATCAATGCTGAGCGTGCACAGCAAGAACGGCGCGAGCGAGCACGCACCAACCGTAAATGGTAACAAACATGAACAAGTTTCTCTATACTTTTTTATTTATCTGTTGTGCTGTGATGGCGCACGCCACGGTGTCATTCACCGTGCAGGCACCCAGGCAGGTCAACGAAGGAAGCAAGTTCAATGTGACCTTCGTTCTCAAGAATGCCGAGGGCTCCGGGTTTGTCGCGCCTGACATCCCCGGCGCAACCAAGCTCTACGGCCCCGCACTATCCACCAGCTACAACCAAACGTGGGTCAATGGCAAGTCGAGCAGCTCGTCGTCACAAGAGTACACGATGATTTACAAGGCCACGCGCCAGGGGCGACTCAATGTGGGGGCGGCATCGGTCGATGTGGGTGGAAAGCGCATGAGCACCAAGCCTTTTACCATCGATGTGCTGCCGCCCGACAAGGCAGCCAACAACAGGCCCCGTTCGCTGCAAGAAGACCAGCAGCAACACGAGCGCCGTGGCGTGCAGTATGACGACCCCATCACCCAGAGTGCTGACAAGGCTGTCACAGGCAATGACATCTTTGTGCGTATCGAGATGTCCAAGCCCCGCGTATATGAGCAGCAGGCCGTGGTCTGTACCATCAAGCTCTACACCAAGTACCAAGTCTCACAGTTCATCCCCACGCTGCAGCCATCGTTTGACGGTTTCCTCATCGAGGAAATTCCCATGCAGCCTAGCCTGAACAATGTCGAGACCCACAATGGCCAGCAATATATGGTCGCCGTGCTCAAGAAGTGCCTCCTCTACCCGCAGCAGTCGGGCAAACTAACTATCACGTCGGGAAACTATGATGTCAATGTGGTTCAGTACGAGAATTACCGCACCATCTTTGGCACGCTCTCGCAACCCGTCGAGAAGAAGTTGGTGGTCAAGTCCAATACCGCCACGGTCAACATCTTGCCATTGCCCGAACCCAAACCCGCTGACTTCACAGGGGCTGTGGGGCGTTTCACCGTGGCTACCAGCATCAATCCCACGCCACTCAAGACCTATCAGGCGGCAACCTACAGCTATGTCATCACCGGCACGGGTAACCTCAAATACATCAAGGCTCCCGAGATTGCATTCCCCAAGGAGATGGACGTGTACGACCCCAAGACCAATGTGCGCGTCAATCCCGGTGCTGGCGATATGAGCGGTTCGGTGCAGATTGACTTCCCATTTATCCCGCAGTTTGCTGGCGAGTTCAAGATTCCCGCTAGCAAGTTTACCTTCTTCAATCCTGAGACCGAGAAGTACGAGTCGATTCCTGTGCCCGAGCAGCCACTGGCTGTCGCCAAGGGCGAGGGAGCGCCCAGCAATCACTATCGCTTGCAGAACATGGACATCCGCCATCTCCACGAGGGCGACCTTCATTTGACTACCAAGCAGTCGTTCCTCATCGACAATTGGGGCTATTGGCTTGGTTTCGTACTGCCTGCATTACTTATGGCGGCACTCCTGCTTTATTACCGTAAGCAGCTGCGCGAGCGAGCCGACGTGCGACTCATGCGCACCAAGCGAGCCAGCAAGGTGGCACAACGACGGCTCAAACAGGCGCGTGCCTCGATGGCTAAGGGCGATCGCAACGCCTTCTATGCCGACATGCTTGCAGCTATGTGGGGATATCTTAGCGACAAGCTCTCTATCCCCGTCTCTGAGCTTGACAAGGAAAACATCCAGACCGAACTCGCCAACTATGGCGTGGACGATGACTTGCAGCAGGCAACGCTTGCCATCCTCGACAAGTGCGAGTTTGCACAGTATGCACCCGAACTGGCGGGAGCTGACATGGCACCCGTACTCGACGAGGCGGCATCGCTCATCGACCGGCTGGAGAATGTGAAACGTGCTAAAACCCAACCAGCATGACAAAGCGTATCATCATCCTCATCACTATGGCACTCATGGGCATGACCATGCTCATGGCGGCACCAGCGACGGGCGACAAGGCTGCAGAGGCCTATAACAAGGAACTGTATCAGAAAGCCCTGGAGATTTATCTGGTCGATGCAAAAGCCGGTCGCACTTCGGCCGACCTCTATTATAATATTGGTAACACTTACTATCGTCTCAAGGACAATGCGCGCGCTATACTCTACTATGAGAAGGCGCTGCGCCTTGACCCCGGTTGCAGTGATGCCCGTTACAACCTAGAGTTTGTGCGCTCGCGTGCAGGCATCGACGAGGACCAGGGTGCCAACATTTTCAGCATCTGGATGCAGCAGGCCATGAGCCGCCTGTCGAGCAATACTTGGGCAGTGATTGCCTTGCTTGCTTTCTTGCTGACGCTGGCGGCCATCGCCATTTACATCTTCATGGATGCCGTGGCATGGCGCAAGGTGGGCTTCTTTGGAGCCATTGTTGCCCTGGTAATTACCATCGTGGCACTGGTGTGCGCCTGGCAGATGCACGACCGTGCCATCAACCACAACGAGGCCATCGTCATCGCCACGCCTGCAGCACTGAGCACCTCGCCGCGACTCCCTAAAGACAAGACCGAGGTGGCGTTTGAACTGGCCGCTGGCTACAAGGTAACCATCACCGACAAGGTCAAGACAGCAGGCACCCTGTGGTATCATGTTGAGACTGCCAATCGTCGGCAGGCATGGATCAAGGCCCAGGACCTCGAGGTTATTTAAAATGAAGCAAAGATTCACAAAATAGGACATCGGCGTGCAGCTTTGTCACCAGATGTGCCATTCTCCATTAAATCAAAGTGCTAGAATATCTCAACTCAATCGACCAACAAGCGCTCGTCGCCATCAACAGTTGGCATGCACCATATTTCGACCAGTTCATGTGGTGCATCACGAGCAAGCTCTCCTGGATGCTCATCCTCGTCGCCTTGCTCGTCACGCTCAGGCGCGACTGGCGGCAACTATTGTTTGTCGTCGCTGCCATCTTGTTCACCATCCTCATCTCTGACCAAATCTCGTCGGGACTCATCAAGCACACCGTTGAACGCTTGCGACCCTCGCACAACCCCGACTTGGCAGCGACGCTGCATCTGGTTAACGGCTACACGGGTGGCCTCTACGGATTCACCTCGAGCCATGCAGCCAACTCGTTCAGCGTGGCGATGGTGGTAAGCCTGATGTACCGTTACCGCCGTGTTATGGCGGCACTGATGTTCTATGCCATCTTGCAATGCTACAGCCGCATGTATCTAGGCGTGCACTATCCAGGCGACATCATCGGCGGCACCATTATCGGACTCCTTGTGGGCTGGCTCTGCTACCGCCTGTGGCAATGGGCCGAGCAACGATGGATGCACTGCTATGACCCGCTCTTTTCACGCCACGATGCCACCATCATGGCATCCAGCGTCTATATCACCGTCGCAGCCCTAGCCATCCTGGCCATTTTTATCTAAAAAAATTAGCAATAAATGCGCATTATTACTTTTAACCAACTACGAGAAATCAAGAACCAGCTCCCTGAGGGCTCTACTCATGTCATCGCCGACAAACTGAACGTCGACGTGCAAACCGTACGCAACTACTTTGGAGGAACCGACTATGATGAAGGTCTAACCATGGGCATACACATCGAACCCGGCCCCGATGGCGGATATGTCACCCTCGATGACCCAAAAATCCTCGACATGGCCATCGAAATCCTTGAAGAAGCCGGCCTACGGTGAAAACAATACGACAAACCAGATCCTGGCTCGCCATGGCGCTCTTCGCCACGGTGATTCTGTTGCTTGTCTCAACCGATTCGTGGACGCATTGCCTCTATGACCACCATGACAGTGCCACATTCTTCGCTAGCGGAAAGGCGTGGATGAGCGGCATGGTGCCCTATGTCGACTTCAGCGACAGCAAGGGACCATTGTTATGGCTCATCTACGGCATGGGCTACCTGATATCGCCACGCACTGTCCACGGGGTGTTGTTGCTTACCTGCTTCTGCTACGCCTTCATCTTTTGGTGGCTTTTCAAGACTGCACGCATCTATCTCAAGAATGATCGCTTGGCGGCATTGGCGTCGATGACGACGGCCATCTCCATCTTCTACCCCGTGGTGCGCTACGAGACGCGTGCCGAGGACTTCGCGCTCTTCTTCATGGTATGGGTTCTCTATCATGTCTGCCGTTTGTTGCATGACAACGAGGTTGATGCGCGGCGGCAAGCCATCCGTGCTTCCATTGTCCTGGGCATCGGCATGGCGGCGACATTGCTCATCAAGTACAATGCCATGGCAATCTTGGGCGTGATGGCACTGTTTGTGCTGCATTACGCATGGCGCTATCACACGGGGCTGTGGCGCGCGCTGGGATGGATGGCACTCTCATCTGCCCTGTTCCTGGCACCATTTGTCGTCTATATGCTGGCGATGGGTTGCCTCGATGACTTCATCCGCGAGTATTTCGTGACCAATGTCGAAGTGCTCGCTCACCAGCATGCCCACATGCGGCACCCCATCTTTATGCTCATTGGCCACCGCTACACCATGGGCATATACCTGCTCGTCAACGCTCTCTCGGCGCTAGCGGCGGCATGGCTGTCGCCGCGTTACCGCGCTTTTATCTTCGTGACATTCCTCGCAACCCTCTTTCTTGCCGTCGCCAACGCCTTTTGGCTCTACTACTATGCCATCTGCGCACCGTTTATGCTGTTCGGCGTTGTGGTCATGTTGCAATATTTTCAAGTGGAAGGGAAGTTCTCATTATGCATGACGCATTGTGCATTATGCATTACTATCATCCTTGCAATGCACCTTGCCTATGGTGGCAGTTGGTGGTTCAACGGCAAGGCCGAGCAGCGAGCCTTTGACGACTACGCAACAATGATTTCGCGGGTCGAGAAGCCCCGTATCATCTATTACAACATGCATGGTGCAGCATTTGGCATCCCAGCGCAGAGCCTACCAGGATGCAAGTATTGGGTCTCGCAGAGTGGGGCCACAGTAGCCATGTACGAGAACCAGTTAGAGGCCATCAAGAACCACGATGCCGACTTTGTCTTTAGCCTCAAGTCTAACGACAATCCAGCCTTGCTCCAATCCTCTGGCTATCAATGCCACCCCAACACCTCAGCCCTGCCCATGGTGCTCTACAGCATCACCAGCCGCTAGATACACACACCCTCCATATTCTGGGTTACGATACATTTCCCATTTCGTGGCCTCACGATCTCTTCCCCACATGTGCATCGGGATAAACGTTGCCACGCGCACCGCCTTGAGAAACTCGCGAGCCCCATACGCCCAGTCACCCCCGATGTTTGGCACCACGGGCATCATCGCCAGGTCAATCTGCGGTGAGTAGGCCACAATCTTGTCAAGAATCACATGGAAATCGCCTTTGGCCTTGCGCACAGCAGCCGCATCCTGCTCCTCGCTGAAGTGCCAGCAGGTATAATCGCCCGCATGGAAAATACGCTGCCCGTCCACATCGACCAAGAAACTCACACCCACATCGGTCGAGTCAAACGTGTGCACGCTCACCCTGCCGTCGCCCCAGTCCTCGTCGTGGTGCAGGAAAGTGACGGGTAGTGCTGCCAGGTCAATACTCCGTTTCAGTTTGCGGCGGCACTCATTGGCAATGACATATTGCGCAACCCCATAGCGCGACTGCCACTCAAAAATCTCAGGGTTCAGGTGGTCACGATGGCTGTGCGACACAAACACATAGAGCCTCTTTGCACGGCTCAAGATACCGTCCAGCACTCCTGCTGGATCAATATAGTAGTCAAACACGAGCGTTACATCGCCTGTCTCCACAGCCATTCCGCTATGTCCAATACAAGTAATCGTCATCTCCTGCAAAGGTACGAACAATCCCACACAAATCAATGGGTCTGGCGCAGATAATCGTGCCAGACCCATCATTTTTGTTGATCACACTTCACGCAGATTACGCAGATTTTGCGTCGGCTCGGCTGTGAGTTACTGGGCGAGTGGATTGCCCAATACCAGGCGCAGACCCTTCATATTAAGCATGTAGGTATAGCTATTAACTACATCTTGCCAATACCGGGCACAAGCCTCGCAAAAATCAGCCCCCCAGCCAGCGTCACCACCTCGCACGATGCGGTAGTCATAACTGCTGGAAGTCTCGGGAGTGGGGCCCGTGGGGTCGGTTTGCGGCTCATCGGTGTAATGATCAAGCAATAAGTCTTGGCACCACTCCATCACGTTACCGCTCATGTCGTATATGCCTAGTTCGTTTGGTGCTTTGGTTGCCACAGGATGGATAACATAGGAGGAATTTCCATCGTACCATGCCACATCATCCACATTGTTGCTGCCGGAATACAAGTATCCCCTGCTTTTTTTGCCGCCACGGGCCGCATACTCCCACTCGGCCTCGGTGGGCATACGGAAGGTCTTGCCGGTGAGTTCGTTGAGTTGGGTGATGAAATTCTGGCAATCATACCAACTAATATAGTCTATCGGCAGTAGTGGATTGTCTTCTTTAATGGCATTGGGTTTGCTGCCCATCACAGCCTGCCACAACTCCTGCGTGACCTCGGTCTCGCCGATGCTGAAGTCGCTCAATGTTACCTGATGTATAGGGCTGGAGCTGTAACTGGAGCCGTCACCCATCATGAACGTGCCGCCCTCCACATCAATCATCTTGAACTTCACGCCATTGACGGTATATTCGGTGGACGTTGCTGCAACCTTGCCCAGCATGATATTGATCACCGCGTTCACATCGGAGATGTCCTCAGTACCATCATGGGTCACATCACCAGCCTCGGTTGGCGAGGTTTTGCCCAGCATCATGTTGATGACGGCATTCACGTCGGCGATGTCCACCTGGCCATCGCCGTTCAAGTCACCTGGGATGGTGGGAGGTGGAGTGGGAGCGCCTACCTCCACAGCCGAGTAGTTGTTTTGTTTATTAGTACTTACAAACAATATGTTATTCACATAAACGAGGTAATACTTCTTGTTTTGATTATTATAGTAGATGGCGAAACTATTTCCATTCTCCACTTCCACATAGTTGATTTGACTCTCATTACCATGGCCTTCAACCCACGTGCCTTGACTCATATAGCGCTGGCAACCGCGGTTATACACCTTGAAGCCGGTCGACTCAGTACCCACAAAGCACCACTGGTAATAATCGTCTTCACTTGGCGATGCCGAGACCTGTAGCTTGTAGTTAGAATTGCTGAATAGATAACTGTCGCCAGTCTTTATTTGATACCATTTGGTCGTCGAGGCCGACGGGTCGGTTGTGGGCACAAACGGCATGCCCTGAGGGGTGGGGTCGTCCACTGCGGTGCCTGTGAGCTGCAACTCGGCCAACTGGAAGGTGTAGTTACTGTCACTACCCTTGCCATTGATTTGCCGCACCTCAAATCGGAAGTAGCGGTAACCCTGGGTGGCGCCCGTGATATCAAATGTGTAGTCGGTGGTGTTCTTAGCCTCCAGACCGCCGCCATTGGTCACATGCGCCAACTCGGTCCAATCGTCGTTCTTAAAGACCTTGCCATAGAGGACCCACTCCTTGGGATTGCGGCTGGGATAGCTCTGAGTGTCGCCGCCTGTGGTGAGGATATAACCATTGGGGATAAACCACACGTCGCTCTCAAAGTCCATCCAGATGGTCTCCCAGCCACCGGAGTTGTTCACCACACACCACTTAGTGGTCTTGTCCTGGTCAACCAACTTGGCATAGCCTTCTTCACCCATGTTGCTCAATGTATTGTGAGGAACATTATAATTGGTTGCAGTGAGTGTCTCGTAGGGCGGAGGCGTGAGATCAATCTCCACCTCAACAACACTATAAGAGTTGTATTTAGTATCGTTGGTGTGAACATCGTTCTCTGTGTCGTAACACAGGTACATCTTTTGAGAACTCTCTATATAGTAGATATAGAAATCATTGCCGCTGCCCATCTCTATATGGTCGAGGTCAGCACTTCCAGACGAGCCATTAACAAAAAAGCCCATCCTCATATAAGCCTGAGCACCGCGGTTGTAAATTGTGTAGCCTGTCGACTCGTTGCCCACAAAGCACCACAGATAATAGTCGTCGATCGATGCGGTGGTCGAGACATATAGTTCGTTCTCACTCATCCTATTAGAGTACAGATATCTGTTGCCGGTCTTGATCTGATACCATTTGGTTGTTGATGCAGATGGGTCGGTCGTGGGCACAAATGGCAACGACCACGCGTTTGCTACCACCAGCAGCATCGCAAAGAGGAATAAAAACTTTCTCATACTTGTAATGATATTTGAGTTAGATACAAACAGTTTTACCAATTTCGGGTGCAAAAATAATTAAATCGGGTCAAATCTCCAAAGAATTGTTCAAAAAATGGTTGCACTTTTGTCATTTGAAAGACAAAAGTGCAACCGCTATTATCTGTTATCTGTTATCTATCATCAGTATCCAATCAGCGTCAGCTCGGCCAACTGGAAGGAGTAGTAGTTGCTTTCAAATTGGTCAGCGCCGACAACCTCGAGGACCTCGAAGCGGTAGTACTGATACGCCTTCGTGATGCCGTTGAACTGGAACGAGTAGTCGGTAGTGTTGGTGGCAGCCAGCCCTCCGCCGTCGGTCACATGAACCAGTTCGGTCCACGTCTCGCTGTCGCTGTTGCGGCCATAGATTTTCCAGTTCTTTGGGTTGCGTCTATAGTATATCTGGGTGTCGTTGCCCGTGGTCAGGATGTAACTGGTGGGCTTGAAGGCGACGTTGCTCTTGAGGTCTATCCAGATGGTCTCCCATGCCCCGGTGGGGTTGGCCACGCACCACTTGGTGTTGCGGTTGCCGTCCACCAGCTTGGCATAACCCTCGTCGCCCGTGTTGCTCACTGAGTTGTGGGGAACATTGTAGCCGATGGCCGTGAGCGACTGCGCAGTGGGGTTGGTGGGCGGCGGTGTAGGTGTCGTCTTGCCCAGCATGAGGTTGATGACGGCGTTCACGTCGGCGATATCGACCGAGTTGTCACCCGTCACGTCGCCTGCAGCGGTCGGTGAGGTCTTGCCCAGCATCATGTTGATGACAGCGTTCACGTCGGCGATGTCCACTTGGCCGTCGCCGTTCAAGTCACCTGGGACAGTGGGGGGAGGCGTGGGAGTACCTACCTGAACAGCCGTGAAACTGGTGGTTTTGTGATTACTAGCATTCACCTCGCCATTCGAGAAACCGAGGTAGTACTTACCGCCTTGATTATTGAAATAGATAGCGAAACTGTTTCCGCTTTCCACTTCCACATAGTTGATATCACTCTCATTACCCTGGCCATCAACTAAGAAACCATGCCTCAAATAGCATTGGTTGGCACGGTTATACACCTTGTAGCCCGTCGACGCGGTGCCCACAAAGCACCACTGGTAATTGTCGTCGGTTGACGGCGATGATGCAATACCCAGGAAGTAGCTGCTTGGGTCGTAGTACAGATATGTCCCGGTAGTCTTGATTTGATACCAGTGCGTAGACGATGCCGACGGGTTGGTTGTCGGTACAAACGGCAAACCCGAAGGGGTGGGGTCGGCCACTGCGGTGCCTGTGAACTGCAACTCGGCTAACTGGAAAGTGTAGTTATTGTCACTATCCTTGCCATTGATTTGCCGCACCTCAAATCGGAAGTAGCGATACCCCTGGGTGATTCCCGTGAGAGCGAATGTATAGTCCTTGGTGTTCTTAGCCTCCAGACCGCCGCCATTGTTCACATGTGCCAGTTCAGTCCACTCGTCATTCTTAAAAACCTTGCCATAGAGGACCCACTCCTTGGGATTGCGGTTGGGGTTCGTC
>JAEEVE010000263.1 GCA_016290765.1 Muribaculaceae bacterium | reverse complement strand
TTTACAGCCACGATAAGTTAGGCAAGCTGGTGGGTATGCCGGTTCCCGGCACCATGACGAGTGTGTCGTGGGAACGCCTGCAAGACTCATCGCTCGTGTTCGGTATTCCTATCATCGGCTACCTGCTGCCCGAGGGCAATTACCTCGAGAACACGCAACTGGAACCCGATATCAAGATAGCCAATAATCCCGAGACCGTCATCAACGGCGAGGACCTGCAGCTCAAGGCTGCCGTCGAAGAGTTGATGCGCGAGTGCGGCCTAAAATGATGATTTATTAAATTAGGTTAAAGACAAAAATCAATTGAGGCTACATGGTGGAATTGTTGTACTTTTGTGGGCAAAATTTGAGAGAAGATGTTAAACGTGAGCAAAATATTCGATCAGATTATGCGTAATACGCGGCTCTTTTCTGTGCCTTTCCTGTCCAAGAAATTCCACAATACGAAGATAATAATGTGACTCAATGGGACCCGAAAACGGGTCCCATTTTGCATATATGGTATAAAGTATCAAGACCAAATATAAACTGTATTAGTACGACTTGTTATGACGGAATTCATTACTACTCACTTGACCGACATCATCGGTTACACAGCGTCAATTTGCCTGGTTTTGGGTTACATGCCTCAGGCTATCTACACCATCCGCACCCATGATACCGATGGTATTGCCCTTCCCACCTTCTTGATGATGGGCTTGGGTGGCATCTTCTTTGCCATCCAGGGCCTGTTGCTCAAGAACTGGCCCCTGTTCATCACCAACGTGATTACCACTGTCTCGAGCGCCATCGTGTTTGGCATCAAGATGTATAACGACTTTTTTAAGAAAAAGTAAAAAATGCATGTCGTTTTTCTTGACAAGTCAGAAATAATCTGTACTTTTGGAAAACTTTACCCATCTTAGCCAATTAGCCGCTAGGGTTTTGTTTAATTTAACTTAAAAAAGTGTCAGCATTCTGTTAAGCAAACATCTGTAACTTTAAATACTATTTGTGATTTTATGAGACTTAAACTGTTTTTGCTTTTAGCACTCCTTGCAAGCCTGCCGCTGCTCGCACAAAACGCGGGCATCCGTGGCGTGGTGGTTGACGCTAGGAACGGTCTTCCCGTGGAGGGTGCTACTGTCATTCTTGACAATCAGGGCATTGCGGTGACTACAGGTCGCGGCGGTGACTTCCTGATTGATGATGCCCGGCAGGGTACCGATGAGCTGCTTATCCTCTGCTACGGCTTCAAGGATTGGTCGCAACCGGTTTCCCTCATCAACGATGCCGTTGAGGATTTAGGCGTCATCCGTGTGGAACATCTCTCGTTTGAGTCGGCCGAGGTAATGGAGTATCGCAGTACCGTTGCCGACATGGCGCTTTCCGAGACCCAACTCGAGGACGAGGAAGGCAACACTCAAGAAGTCGCACTGCTGAGTGGAGCGACCGACAATCCCTTCTATCAGGCTTCGAGCTACACTTTCAGCACCGCGCGTTTCCGCATCCGCGGTTATGAGTCCAACAAGACCGAAACCTACATCAATGGTATCCCCTTCAACGATGGTATTCGTTTCGCCTTCAACTATTCGATGACTGGCGGCATGAATCAGGCATTCAGGAACAAGACCATCGGCATGGGTCTGGAGGAGAACAACTATGGCTTTGGTGGAATCGGCGGTGCCAACAACATTAAGACCTTTGCCGCCGACTATGCTCCAGGTACTCGCCTGAGTCTGGCCTACACCAACGGTAACTATCGTTGGCGCGGCATGGTGACTCACGCTACGGGCTTGAACAAGCATGGCTGGGCAATGACGGTTTCGGCTGTCGCACGCTATGCCGACGAGGGCGTCTATCCTGGCTCATTCTACAACAGTTGGGGCTACTTCCTCTCGTTGCAGAAGGTATTTAATCCGCAGCACTCGCTGTCGCTGACCACTTTTGGCGCTCCAACCAAACGTGCCGCCAACTCGGCCATCTATGAGGAGTCTGCCCTGCTGACAGGCAACAACATGTACACCCCGGATTGGGGCTGGCAGGAAGGCAAGAAGCGCAATTCCAAGGTGGTCGAGTCGTTTGACCCCACAGCCATCCTGAACTGGCTCTGGAAGCCTAACGACAACACCTCGCTGAACACAGGTTTTGCCTATCACAAGTCGTTCTATAGCAAGGCAGCGCTCAACTGGTACAAGGCAGCTGACCCGCGTCCTGACTATTATCGCTATCTGCCGTCCTATTATGGTGTGGGTACCGAAGCGTTTGACCTCTATTACGACCGTTGGCACAATGAGAGCGAATATACCCAGATACGTTGGGACAACCTCTATCAGACTAACTACCTGAATGGCCTTGAGGCTGATCAGTCAGGCGTCGAGAAGGGTTCGACCTACATCCTTGAGAATCGTCACAGCAACCAGTCGAGCTTCACCCTCGCGAGTGTGCTCAACAAGCATTTCTCCAACCAGCTGACGATGCAAACCGGAGCTAGTGCCAACTACACCGTTTCATCCTACTACAAGACCATTAAAGACCTCTTGGGTGGACGCTATTGGCTGGATGTCGACAACTTCAGCGAGCGTGACTTCCCCGAAACTCCCGATATGGCGCAGAACGACCTTGACAATCCCAACCGCAAGGTGGTTGATGGTGACCGTTTCGGCTACGACTACGACATTCTCACTCTCAAGGCCCAGCTGTGGCACCAGTGGGTGCTGAACCTGGCCAAGTGGGAGTTGTTTGCCAGTGTCAAGGGCGATTACTTCCAGTTCCAGCGCGATGGTAAGATGCGCAACGGACGCGCACCCGAGAACTCCTACGGCAAGGGCGATACCCACCGCTTCTTGACCTATGGTGCCAAAGCGGGTATCACCTTTAAACTCGATGGACGCAACAGCTTCACGGGCCATGCTTTCTATGGCACCGAGGCTCCCCGCCCCTATGACGCTTATATCTCATCACGTACTAAGGATGATGTCATTGACCTCAAGGTGGAGAAAATCTTCTCGGCCGACCTGAGTTATGCGATGAACTTCCGCAACTTCAAGAGCATTGTGACCGTGTTCTTCACCGATCAGAAGGACAACGTGGAACGCACCGCCTACTATGATGACGTGCATAGCACCTTCATGAACTATGCCCTCACAGGCATACACAAGCAGTACAAGGGCGTTGAGCTGGGACTCAGCTACAAGCTCTCCCCCTCGCTCACCGTGAGTGCTGCCGCCAACATTGCGCGTTACCAGTATAAGAACCGACCCATCGGCACCCGCAGCTTTGAAAACGGCACAAGTCCCGATGTCACCTCGGTGGTTTATTTGAAGAACTTCTATATCGGAGGTACACCTCAAGAGTGCTACATGTTGGCATTCAACTGGGCTGGACCCAAGCAGTGGTTTGTTGAATTGAACGGTGCATGGATGAATCGCTCCTATGTGAACATCTCGCCTGTGCGCCACGAGACAATGCCAAACCTCTACACGATGGCCGATAGCGAAGAAGATTTGAAGCAGAAGATCAAGGACATCAGCCAACAGGAGAAACTCAACGAGGCATTGGTCATCAATGCCAGCATCGGTCATGTGATTTACATCAACCGCACGGCATCGTTCAACATCAACCTGAACCTGAACAACATCCTTGACAACAGGAACATCCAGACCGGTGGTTACCAGCAGGGTCGTATCGACACCAAGGATATCACCAACACGGCTAACAAGTTCCCCAACAAGTACTACTATGCTCAGGGCTTCAAGGTGTTCTTGAACTTGGGCCTGAAGTTCTAATCATTCATCACAATTATTACAACTCAACAAGATATAAATAAAACAAACAATATAACCACTATGAAACGTTTTAATTATTATCTCAGCCTGATGCTCCTGTTGGTGTTCACCGCTGCCTGCAGTGATGAGTTTGACCAGCCGCCCATGGTGATTCCCACTGCCGAGCACACCCCCAACATGACCATCGCTGAATTCAAGGCCAAG
>JAEEVE010000022.1 GCA_016290765.1 Muribaculaceae bacterium | reverse complement strand
TCGCTAATGCTAGCCGTGTGGGCGCAATCTTACCGGCTAATCAATGACATTCCTTACACGACCAAAACCGACACCTATGCGGCCGAACGACTGAAACTTGACATCTATTTTCCCGAGTCGCAGAACGGCTGCCCTGTGGTGGTGTGGTTTCATGGTGGCGGCCTTGAGGGCGGCGAGAAACAGATACCCGAACAACTCAAGAACAAAGGCTGGGTGGTGGTTGGCGTCAACTACCGCTTTCTGCCGCGCGTGACTGTCGACAAGATTATTGACGATGCCGCCGAGGCTGTAACATGGGTATTTAACAACATCGAGCGCTATGGCGGTGACCGCCGCAAGATGGTGGTGACGGGGCATTCGGCAGGCGGCTACTTGGCGATGATGCTTTGCTTGGACAAGAAATGGCTTGCCGCTTATGGAGCCGACGCCGACTCGGTGATGCTTTATGCGCCGTTCAGCGGTCAGGCAGTGACACACTTCAATGTGCGCAAGCAGCAAGGCATTCCTGCACTGCGGGCTACTATCGACGAGTATGCCCCACTCTACTGGGTTCGTGGCGACTGCCCACCGCTGCTGCTCATCTGCGGCGACCGCGAGTTGGAACTATTCGGACGATACGACGAGAACCAGTATTTGGCACGGATGATGAAGTTGGCGGGACACCAGCACACCTGGCTATACGAGATTGGCGGACATGACCACAACGCGATGGCTGCTCCCGGGTTCCACATCTTGGAAACTCACATTAAGGAGTTGGTCAAGCCATAACCTATTTTTCTTGTGGGAATCAGTTTTTGTTTGTATTTTTGCAGCTCGAAAAAGACAATAAGACAATAAACCATTAGAAATGAAGAAGATTTTATTTGCGGGTGCCATTCTGTTGGGTGCCATGGTGGTGTCTTGCCGCGGTAACGTGAGCGAGACCACAGTAGAGAACGGCCAAGAAGAGGCCTGGTATGAGAACGACTCGGCATTGAATGCCGACCTAGCCGCCGCCATCGAGGATGCCAAGGTGCTGGACACGACCAAGATCGTTCATGACCTGATGCCCATCCAGAAGGGCTATCCCAGCGAGGAATGGGAGACGTTTGATGGCCACGACATGGTGCTGGTGGTAACGCTTGTTGACTCAAGCCGCCTCCAGAAGTTCTTCGGCAAAGACGGTGTATACCGCATCGACCGCGAGATGGGCACCTGGGTGTCGCTGCCCGCCGACTGGGCAAAGCGCGCCAGCGAGTTTGAAGGCATGGACAGTGTCGCTGCCCACATGCGCCTGATTCAGATGTACGGTCTTGACCCGACCTGCGACTATGATATCATGGTGAGCTTCTATGCCGACCCGACAACAATGTTCCGCCCGGCACATGACCCAGACATCACCACCACTACTGTGGGCCTGGAGTTCCCCAAGAATGTGGACGAGAATTTCAAGGTGGGTGAGACCAATTTCCGCGAGTGGTACCGCTACAGCGTGAGTGCTGCTTACGAAGATGACAGCCCTCTGCCCTGGACACAGCTGGGTTACACCTACGACTGGCACAAGGGCGCCAACAAGCAGGGCGTTTCGGAGTACATTGTCAGCCACAATTCGCTTATCAAGGTCAAGAAGGCTGAGACTGCCTGGCAGTTCGTCCAGAACTTGAAGAAGTAATCCCGGGATTATTTTTCACGAGTTATCGAATTCTCGAGTTCTCGAATAACAACAAAGAACAGCCCTCGTGGAGGGCTGTTCTTTTGTATTATTTCTTCCAGAAGGAAGGCGTGCATAGTGCTAATAGCGCCATTATCTCGAGACGGCCAGCAAGCATGAGCAGCGACATAATCCACTTGCCCGATGACGAGAGGAAGTCATAAGAGCCCGTGATGCCCGTCACCCCCGCTCCCAAGCCATTGTTTGAGGTACAAGAGAATGACGAAAAGAATGCATCGACAATGGGGAATCCTTGAAAGACCAGCACAACACCTCCAACGACAATAAGCATCGTATAGATGGTTATGAACGCGACAATATCGGTTGCACGACCAGCATCCACAATCTGACCATTAATTGAAACCGAGCGCATGAGTCGCGGCCGGATGTATCGTTGGACGACCAGTTTCATGTTCTTAAGCAAAAATAGCAGTCGGTCGACCTTGAGACCACCCGTTGTCGAGCCTGCACATGCCCCGATATACATCATAAAGAAAGTCAGTGTGAGCACAATCGTCCCCCAGCCTTCCCAGTTACCTTCACTGAATCCGGTCGATGTGACTGCCGAGATAATGTGGAATATCGGGTCGATGGTGACACTTTGCCAGCCCGTATAGTTACCATTGATAACTATCGCGACCACGACTCCGACATAAAAGGCCAAGATCATTTTGACATAAGCCCTGTAGACATCGTTCTGCCACAACACCAATTTCCGAGCCTTAAGACAAGTTATTATCAGTCCAAAGCTCACACCACCAATGAACATGAAGGCGGTGAGCACCAACTTGATATATGGTGAGTTGAAAGCCGCGATGCTGTCGTTCCGCGTCGAGAAACCACCCGTGGAGATTGCCGTAAACGATTGGCAGACACTGTCGAATAGGCTCATCGGTCCAGCCCAGAGCATCCCAATGAGCAAGATGGTCAAGACCGTATACAAGCCCCACAAGCGTTTTGCTGTGCGAGAGATGCGTGCTCCCAATTTGTCATGTGTGATGCCCGTTGCCTCGGTGTGGAACATGATTAGACTCCCGCTGTTGTTCAATGCAGGAATAAATGTAAGCGTGAAGATGATGATACCCAATCCCCCTATCCACTGCGTCAATGCCCGCCATAACAACAAGGCATGACTGCAGCTTTCTACATCGCGAATGACGGTAGCACCAGTTGTCGTAAATCCCGACATCGTCTCAAAAAAAGCCTCACTGGCACTGAGCGGTGTGTCACTAAGCAAAAACGGCACCATGCCAAACAACGAGAATACCACCCAGGCGGTTGCCGCAAGCAAAAGCCCATCGCGTCGGCACAACACACGGTTCTTCGGCTTGATCAGATAGTTCAGCGTTGCACCTACCACAGCCATGATTCCAAAGCCTATGGCGAAGGCCTTCCAGTCGTTCTCTTGGCGAAATAGTGCCATCAGCAAAGGCAAGATCAGGAATGCCGACTCGACCAGGAGCAACTGACCCATCAAGCGCAGTATCATCGGCAGGTTCACCGCCCATTGCCCTATTGCACCCAATTTCCTCATCGTCAGTTAAAGATTTTTTTGGCTCTGCTCAACGCTCCGGCCAGACACATCACTAACACTTTGTCGCCCACCTGAAACTGTGTAGCACCCGTCACCAATTGACTCTTATGGTCTCTCATCAAGCCAACGAAAGTGACCTCCTCGGGAATCCTTAACTCACTCACCCGCGAAGCCGTGAGTCGCGAGCCTTGCTTGATTTCAAACACTACGACCTCGGCGTCTGGTATGGCCAGCCGCTTGGGCGAGGCCGACCCTGCATCAATGAGCAACTGATAGATGGCATTTGCCATGAGCAACTGTTTGTTCAATACCGTCCCGATGTTGAATCCTTCGGCCAGGTTGACAAAGTGATTCAAATTCACCTCGGCAACCGTCTTTTTCACCCCATACTCGTTAACCGATAAGCAAGTTAATATGTTCTCTGAAGCCGAGTTTGTCAATGAGACAAAAGCATCAGCCCTGGCTATCCCAGCCTCGGAAAGAATGCCTGGCTCGGTGGCTTCGCCATGGATTACCTCACAATCGTGGTGCTGTGCAATCAATTCATTGCACCGCGTCAAGTCGCTCTCAATGATGGTAAATCGGAACTCACTCGCCGCAATGCGCACCATCAGGGCAGCGACATCACTTCCGCCTGAGATGACCACATTTCTAATCTTCGGGGATTGACATCCAGTGATTGTGGCGACATCGTTGAGCCGCGCGCTGGTCGTCGCCACATAAATCATGTCACCCTCCTCAAGTATGTGGTCACCTTTGGGTATCACAGTCATGTGGTTTCGACGGATTGCAGCAATATGAAAAAATCTGTCTTCAGCGGCCAGTTCTCTCAAGCGCTTGCCCACGACTGGCGCCTGTTCTGGGAGCTTTACGCCCAACAGCACCATCTCACCATGATTAAACTCATACCAATAGTTCACCCACGAATGGCGCAACGAGTCAATGCCTCCTTGTGCTACTAGGTAGTCAGGACAGATGACATTGTCGACCCCCATGCTCTGCACTACCTGCAGATTGTGTGGAAGCAAATAGTCATATCGGTCAACACGTGCTACAGTGATTTTTGCGCCCATTGATTTGGCCATGGCACACGCCACAAAATTGCGTTCGGGTACCTCGGTTACAGCGACGAACAGGTCGCACTGGTTCACCTTTGCTTGCCGCAGAATGGGCGGTTCGATCGCATCGCCTGTAACCGCCATCAGATTATACTCGGCATCGAGCATTTCAAGTTTGGCCGGGTCTCGGTCAATGATGTAAATATCGACATGCTCTCCCGAGAGGTACCTCGCCAAGTGAGAGCCTACAGTTCCTGCTCCTACGATTGTTACAACCATCTTTCAAATGTTTAAAACTTGATGGGGCAAAGATACGATATAATTAAGAATAATGCACGAATTGAGTAAAAAAAATGAAACAAGAGGTGACTTAATTAAAAAAAGTATTACCTTTGTGGTAAATAAACAACAAAACTATGCAACGAAAGATGAATATCCAAGAAGAGGTGGCACGATGCTTGTTGTGCCATGATGCTGCTTGTTCGCGGGCTTGCAAGCATGGTGACCCTGCGCGCGCGGTGCGTGCGGCACGTTTTGATAATATCGCCCTGGCAGCAAGTTGGCTCGAGGGGTGCACCGATGAGGACCTAGCGCGTGCCGAGGATGCCTGTATCCACTATGACCGTCCCATCCGCCTACGCGAAGTTGCCCGACAGTTACCTCCTGTGCCTTCGCCACAGGGACAGCCATCGCTTGCGATCGACTTTTGCGGCATCCATTGCGAGAATCCTTTTTTCCTTGCCTCGTCATCTATCTGCACCAACTATGAGATGGTGGCACGCGCCTTTGAGGCAGGCTGGGCAGGGGTCTTCTTCAAGACCATCTGCCTGCAGGACATCAACGAGGTGTCGCCACGCTTTGATGTAGTGAACCGTGCAGGCCACGTTGGCGACTTCAGCGCATTGCGCAACATGGAACAGTTGAGCGAGAACCCCGCCGAGGTTGACTTTGAGGTCTTGCGCCGCCTGAAACAGGATTATCCTTCAAAGGTTGTGGTGGCATCCATTATGGGCCAGACCGAGGAGGAATGGATTGAATTGGCCAAGATGGCCGAACAAGCTGGCGTCGACGCGGTGGAACTGAACTTCTCCTGTCCCCAGATGCGTCTTGCCGGTATGGGCAGCGACGTGGGTCAAGACCCTGAGTTGGTGCTCTTCTACACTGCACATGTCAAGCACGCCGTGAGCATCCCCGTCATCCCCAAGATGACACCCAACATCACGCACATCGACCAGCCCGCCATGGCGGCCTACTTTGCCTCGGCCGACGCCATCAGCGCCATCAACACCATCAAGAGCGTGACGATGGACGACCGTGGCGCTGTGTCGGAAAAAAAGACGATTTCGGGCCTCTCAGGACGTGCCGTAAAGCCCATCGCCCAGCGATACATCCTTCAGATGGCGCAGAATCCGGTGATGAAGAAGATTGAGTATAGTGGCATCGGCGGTATTGAGACATGGCGCGACGCATTGGAGTTCATTCAACTGGGTTGCCGCAATGTGCAGGTGTGTACGGCTGTCATGCAGTATGGCTACCGCATCATTGATGATCTGGTCTTGGGTCTGCAGCACTACATGGCACAGCGTGGAGTCGATGATTTGAACCAACTTGTCGGTGAGGAGTTGCCCAAATTTGTCAATCCCGGCGACCTGGATCGTTCGACAATTGTATTCCCGATGGTCGACCGCGACAAGTGCATAGGGTGCGGCCGTTGCTATGTGTCGTGCATGGATGGCGGCCATCAGGCCATCACCCTCGGCGAGGATCACAAGCCTCAGATTCACGGAAACCACTGTGTGGGATGCCACTTGTGCAGTCTCGTGTGCCCCACGGGCGCCATCACGCACGCCAAGCGTGTTGATAAACGTAGGTAAGAACTAGTTAACTCGCTTGCACTTGCCGCTGTAGGCGTTAATGTCGATGCGGATAATGGCCGTGCGAGCCGAAGATGCGTGGGCATATTTCATGCCCACTTTTTTGTCATTAGGTGAGTACTTCTGGAGCAGCAGCTCAAGGGCATGCATGCGTTCTTCCTCACTAGTGATGATGGTTGCCTCACCAGTAAGGACTACACTCTCGTACTCGGTGGTGAAGCGGCTAGGCAAAAGGTTGACTTGCCCCACTATGCAGAATGACACGTCTTCATAACACTCAACGATGTCGAGTTTGCGCCCTTCAGTGGCACAGTGGATGTAGATGCTTTCCTCGTCAAAGACAAAGTTGACAGGAATCCCATAAGGCTTTCGGTCGCGGTCGACCATTGAGAGGACACCATACTCGGCTGTCTGGAGCAGTTCGAGTGCCCGCGCCTGGGAAAGCAGGCGGTCTTGCCGCCGCACGTGTGAGTTGTCGTAGATCATCGTTGCTATTGCCCAAGGATGGAGGTGATTTTGTTGCCAGCAATGCGCTGGTAGCCAGCGCTGGGCTTGGAGTCGTCGATGGTGACGTTGTTGTTCCAAGTGATGTTCTTGAGGTCAAGTGACAAAACGAACTTGCCCGTACCGACGGTGGCAGTGACAACGGCATGGTGAGCGATGGCACCCGCTAGGGTGAGCTGCACGTCGCTGTATTGGGCCGTATAGGGTGTCTTGTCGCCGTGGGTTGGCGTAACCTCGACCGAAAGCACATGGTTACTGGGGTCGATGGTGAAGCCGTAGCTGAAAGCATCGGGCTGAGCCTTGGGCGACAAGTAATAGTTGGTGCCCTGAGCCTCCAACTGCACGAGATGCCTTGTCGAGGTGTTGACCGTGCCACCAGCCAGAACGAATGCCCTGCCCAGAAAAATATCCTGCATCTCGGTGACGGTGACAGGCAGGCCATTGGTGATGAGCGAGAGGGGCTCGGCGAGGTAACGCTTGTGATACTTGTCGACCACGAGCACGCTGTCGTTGGTGATGACTATCTTACCCACCTCAACGCCCAAGAGAGGGCGCAACGAGATATAGATTGACTTGCCTCGCTCCATGCGCAAGAGCATGGCACTGGAAAACGACTTGCCTCCCGATACCTTGACACTGCCGCCTGCCTGCATGGTGTTCCAGCCCATTTGACTGGCCGCGAAGGCATTGAGACGCGACTCGAGGCTAGTGGTTGCATCAGATGTTGTAGGAGTAGTGGTGGGGGTTGTGACTACTTGCTTTGTAGTGTGGCAGCCACACAAGATGATGCATAATGCACAAAGCAAAATGCACAATTTACAATTCATAATCTATAATTAATTTATGGTTTTCATTTAAAGAAAATGGTGCGGTGCTTGACTTTGCGTTGGAGGAGTTCGTTGTCGGGCATGAGCTCAAGGGCCTTTTGCCACTGTTCGACAGCGGCCTCATGGTCACCTGTCATGAAAAGGATATCACCATAGTGGTCCAGCAGGTCACCACTGGGTGAGTCATCGTTGTCAAGCGCACTCTTGATATATAGCAGAGCCATCTGGTAGTCTTTCTTCTTGAAAAACACCCAGGCATAAGTATCTAGATAGGTCGCGTTCTGGGGCTGGTCCTTGACAGCCAGTGCTGCCATTCGCTCGGCCTTGTCGAGGTCTCGCTCGCTAAGTGACAAAAAGTAGGCATAGTTGTTCATGATGCCTGTATTGAGCGGGTTAAGCTGGAGCGACTGTTCGTAGTGCTCAAAGGCGCGCACGGTATCTCCCATCTCAAAATAGACGTCTCCCATACCTCCGATGAAATCGCTGCGTGAGATAACGTCGGCACTATCGGTGAGCGCGATGGCTCGCTCGTAGGTCTGCAGCGATTTGTCATACTGCTTGATCTGGAAATAGGCCGGCGCAATATAGCGATAGAGGTCTAGGCTGTCGGGATTATACTCCAACGCCTTGTCTCCCGCGACGATAGCAGCGGGGATATTCTCGTCCATGATGTTGACAATCATGAGTTTGCGCCACATCTGGGCATCGGTAGGTTGTACATCAAGCACATACCCCAACTGCTCGGCTGCCTGACGGTAATTCTTGCGGGCGATAAAGTACTCGCTGTAGAGGTCGTGAATCTTGGGCTCATGGGGATGTTGCTCGAGCAGCACGTTCATCAGCGTGTCGACGCGCCCAGTAGAATCGTTAGCGGCGATGCGGTCACGCATGAAGTCAACCAGCACCGTCATTTTGTCATCAACCTCGAGGTTTTCGTTGATCAATGCCTGGCGTACTTGCTGCTCGTAGGCCGCCGAGTCTCCCACCATATTATAATATTGTGCCTTGGCGAGATAGGTGTAGCCGTTGTCGGGCTCGACCTGCTGCGCTCGGTCGAGGTAGACCAGCGCACTGTCTTGCCGTCCCAGCTGCACTAGCAGCCCGCTCATGGTGATGTTGTAATTGGCATTCTCGGGGGCAGTGGCTAGCAATGCATGCATCTCGTTGATTGCGCTAGCGGTGTCATTCATCGCCATATAGGCCGACACCTTTCGCGATGTGATTTGCATCGACTTCCCGTGTAGAGCCTCGATAGAATCGAATGTCTCAATGGCGCCAGTAAAGTCACCCGTCTGTGCCTGGGCATGTGCCAAGCGTGCCTGCAACTCCAGTTTATTGGGGTTGCGGTCGCATAGGGTCTTGATGGCGCGCAGACTCTCCTGCGGCTTGCCCAGCATCATACAGGCATCGCTATAGAAAGTCGTCTCGTAGAAGTCACCAGGTGCTTCCTCAAAGTGCTTTCGCATGAGTTCCAGTCCGCGTTCGGCTCGCTGCTTGGTCATGTTCTCCATAGTAAGCAGGCAGTAACCCAAGTAGAACGAGACGCTAGTATTGGTCGAGTCGATGTCGTAGGCCGCCTTGAGCAGGTCGTAGTAAGCATCGAGCTTGTCGTGCTGCTTCTGGTTCTGCGCCTCGAGGAAAATATATTCGGCCTTGCGACGGTCCTGGTCGGTGATACGAGGCTTGTCGCTTGCGGCCAAGGCGATGGGCAGGGCTAGGAGCAAGATTACGAGCCAGAGGCTCGCTCTGCTCCAACGTGTGGCAGAACTCAATTCTTTATTCATTGTGCATTATTTATTTTGTGCCTGTGTGACCGAAGCCACCTGTGCCTCGCTCTGTATCATCAAGTGCTTCGACGGGATGCCACTGTACGGTCTCGTGACGCGCAACCACCATCTGGCATATGCGTTCTCCGTCTTCGATGGTCTGTGGCTCGTTGCTGAGGTTTGCAATGATGACGCACACCTCGCCACGGTAGTCGGCATCGATGGTGCCAGGGGTATTTAGCACAGTGAGACCGCGCTTCAGAGCCAATCCGCTACGTGGCCTTATCTGGCACTCGTAGCCCTGTGGTAGAGCTATGTAGATGCCCGTGTGCAGCATGGCACGTTGCAGCGGCTGCAAGGTGACAGGCTCATCTAGCCAAGCACGCAAGTCCATTCCTGCGCTGAGCGGCGTACTATAAGCGGGCAACTGATGCGGCCCGCGGTTGACAATTTTCACTTCGAGTTCCATTGTGTTGTCTCTTTATTTGTCCAAGACTGCGACCGAAATAGGGTACAGTCGTTGAAATTGCAAAGGTAATGCAAAAAGCGCAAATCCCCACCCTGTTTATCGCTAAAAAATCAAAAAGCCCAATTTTAGAAATCATTTTTGGATAAATTCGAGAAAAGTAGTAATTTTGCAAATAGAAATGAAAGACAGAATGAACTGGGACAGACTGATATGTGACAAGCGGCTTGGTCTAGAGGACTATCACGACACCAAGGGTGGTGTGCGCAGCGACTTTGAGCGCGACTACGACCGACTGGTGTTCTCATCGCCGTTTCGCCGATTACAAAACAAGACACAAGTATTTCCGCTGCCAGGCAGCATCTTTGTACACAACCGCCTGACGCACAGCCTCGAGGTATCCAGCGTGGGTAAATCGCTGGCACGTGAAATTGCACTTCGCCTCACACCCAAGTATGCCAACGAACCGTGGGTGGATAAATTGCGCGACATCGGCGAGATCGTTGCTGCGGCATGCCTAGCACACGACCTGGGCAACCCACCGTTTGGCCACTCGGGCGAGAAAACCATTGGAGCCTACTTCAGCGAAGGGGCAGGTCTGACGCTAAAGGACAAGTTCACCGAGGCGCAGTGGAACGACTTGACACACTTTGAGGGCAACGCCAACTCGCTGCGCACACTAGTGCACCAGTTCAAAGGGCGCCGTCCCGGCGGCTTCGCGATGACCTACTCGACACTGGCCTCGATTGTCAAGTACCCTTTTTCATCGAGCCAAGCCAATGCTAAGGGCAAGTTTGGGTTCTTCACCAGCGAGAAGGAGGTGTTTGAGCGCATCGCCCATGAACTGGGCATGACGCAGCTGGGCCCGGAACGCTATGCACG
The DNA here is from genome assembly GCA_016290765.1 of Muribaculaceae bacterium. GTDB lineage: Bacteria > Bacteroidota > Bacteroidia > Bacteroidales > Muribaculaceae > Sodaliphilus. The sequence goes on along the minus strand of JAEEVE010000022.1, from coordinate 8,445 downwards.
CCATCCACTGGTTTACCTGGTTGAAGCCGCCGATGACATCTGCTACCAAGTGATGGATATTGAAGACGGCCACAAACTGAAGATTATTAGCACTGAGGAGACACTCGAGTTGCTGCTGGGCTTCTTTGACGATGCAGAACTGGCACACAAGCGCGAGGTAATGTCGCGCGTCGCTGACCCCAACGAGAAGGTGGGCTACCTGCGCTCGTGCATCGTGGGCCTGCTGGTGCAGGAGTGCGCTCAGACCTTTGTCGAGCATGAGGCCGAAATCATGACGGGCACATTCGACGGCTCGCTCATCGACCATGTGTCGCCCCGTTCATCCGAGGGCTATCAGCGCTGCAGCCAGTTGGCCTACGAGAAGCTATATCGTGCCGGCTATGTTGTTGACATCGACCTAGCGGGAAACCGCATCATCAATCTGCTGCTGGAGAAACTCATCGAGGCGGTATTGCACCCCGAGCGCAACTACTCGCAGTTGCTGCTGAACAAGTTCCCACAACAGTATGATGTACACGCCCCCACCCTCTTTGAGAAAATTCAGGCTGTGCTGGACCACATCAGCGCGATGACCGATGTGTATGCACTGAACCTGTATCGCCAGCTCGATGGCATCGCTCTACCAACAGTATAGAAAGTGTCCTATAAAAAACTGGCAACTGATTAGTGTTAACTAAAAACTTTTTCGTACATTTGCACTTTCGATTGAAAACCCGCTTAACTTAAGATGAAAGATATCAAACGCATTGTGCTCACCGGCGGCCCTTGTGCCGGTAAGACCACGGCTTTGGCCAAGATTGTGGAACACTTTTCTAACCTGGGATACCAAGTGTTTACCCTGCCCGAGGTGCCTACCATGTTCACCGCAGCTGGCATGAACTACTTGACGAAAAACAAGGGTTATTTCTATGAGGGCGAGAAAGCCACACTCGAGGTGCAACTGGCGCTGGAAGACAAATTCACACGCATGGCACAGGAGTGCAATGAACCTTGCATCATTGTGTGCGACCGTGGCACGATGGACATCTCGGCCTACATGACACCCGAAATGTGGCAAACGCTGATGCGTGCCGTGGGCACATCGTCGGCCGAACTTCGCGAGCGCTACGACGCGGTACTGCACCTAGTATCGGCAGCCGATGGTGCCGAGCAATTCTACACCACGGCCACCAATGCCCAGCGCCTGGAGCAGATGAACGAGGAAGGCTTGCGCATCGCTCGCATGCTTGACAAGAAGGTCATCAAGGCATGGACGGGACACCCACACCTGAGCGTGATTAACAACCACGATGACTTTGACGCCAAGATGAAGCGCGTGCTCCAAGAAATCAGCAGCGTATTGGGTCTACCCAAGCCCATTGAGACTGAGCGGAAATATATCGTCAAGCTAACAGGTGATATACCTGCCGACTGCATCGAGAATGACATTGTGCAGACCTACCTGAACTCTTCGGATCCGAACGCCGAGGTGCGCCTGCGTAAGCGTGGTTGGGACGGCAAGTACCTGTACTTGCACACGACTAAGAAGAAGGTCTCGGACAAGGAAGAACTGGTCACCGAGCGACAGATCAATAACAGTCTGTACGAGATGATGCTCACGCTGGCCGACCCGAAACGACGCACCATCTGCAAGCATCGCTTGAACTTCATCTGGCAAGGTCAATTTTTCGAGATTGACACCTACAAGAACGAGCTTGAGGGCTTGGTGATCCTTGAGGCGAAAGGTGTTGATGCTGGCGAGCCGATCAAGTTCCCGCCTTTCATCGAGGTTATTGAGGACATCACGGGCAATGTCAACTACTATAACCACAACCTAGCTCGTAAATTTGACTGATAATATTTAACTTATTGCAATAAATTAAGCCGCTTTCTCCCAAGGGAAAGCGGCTTATATTGTGCATACTTCATTATCAAGGATGCTCGGCAAAGTATCGCCACAGGGGCGCTGCCATGAGTGCCTGCAGCATCTGATTGTCTCGTAACATGTTGTGCACCTGCTTGCGGCTCATGAGCAAGACCTCGATGTCCTCGGTAGGTTCAAGAGCCTGGTCGGCAATCCGCTCCACTCCCTGTGCAAGGAAACAGTGCGTGATGTTGTCGCATATGCTTGGATTTTGTCCAATGGTAAGGATTTCCTGCCATGTACCCCCACCATAACCGGTTTCTTCAAGGAGTTCGCGCCTCGCGCTCTGCTCGGGAGTCTCGCCAGCTTCACTGACACCAGCACATAACTCAATGAGCACCTGGTCCATCGCGTGGCGGTACTGGCGTATCATGACGAACTGGTCATCGCGAGTAATGGCAATGACATTGACCCAGTCGGGGTACTCGAGCACATAGTGCTCGGGATGAATAACTCCGCTAGGCAACTGAACACGATCAACTCGTGCGGTGAGCCATGGTCGCTGAATGATGTATCGGCTCTCAAGAGTGGTCCATTTCTTAATCATAGTTTAAGCCTAAAAAAGGAGCGGGGCTCGCAATATAAAGACATACAAAATCTTTTTATAAAAACGTGGTTCTTGGGGAGATATTGCGAGAAAAGTAGTAACTTTGCAGGCAATGGAGGAGACGAAGACCATAGTAGAGGAACCTGTATGGTATGCATTGCGCGTGACCTACTGCCGTGAGATGCGTGTCAAGGCCGAGCTCGACGGGCTTGGCATCCGCAACTTTGTGCCCATGCAGATCAAGGGGTTTCTACGCGGCGGCCGACTGGTGAAAAGGCTAGTGCCATCGGTGCACAACCTGATTTTCGTGTATATCGAGCCCTCGCGTATGAAGGAATACAAGTCTTCGACGGCACTACCAGTGCGCTATATCATGCATGACAACAATGGCCACCGCGAACCCGTGACGGTGCCCCAGCGACAGATGGACAGCTTCATCGCCGTAGCCGGTACACACGACGAGCAGTTGCTCTATCTGTCACCAAAGCCCGGCGACTTCAGCCAAGGTGACCGCGTGCGAATCCTGGGCGGCCCATTTGAGGGGGCTGAAGGGGTTTTTGTGCGCGTAAAGGGAGACCGCCGTGTGGTCGTGTCAATCGAAGGTGTGGTGGCAGTGGCAACTACTTACGTCCACCCGTCGCTACTGAAAAAGATTGATTATTGAGATCATCACACCTGGCTATCCTGCCTCAACATCATCGCCTATCAACAGCCTATATACAACAAATGCCGTTGTGACCTTGGTGGTCACGACGGCTTGCTGCTTTGTTGCCCAATGTAACGGGCTAGATGCCGAGCGATGGTTTACTTGTAAACCGTGTCGCTAACGGTGAGGCTGTAACGACCCTTGGCGCGACGGCGTGCGAGCACCTTACGGCCATCCTTGGTCTTCATGCGAGCACGGAAGCCGTGCTTGTGAGCCTTCTTCAGGTTGGAGGGTTGGAATGTACGTTTCATTTCTATCTAAAAATTTAATTAGTTTCTATTGTCGCGAAAAAAGCGGTGCAAAATTACTGCTATTTTTCCACATACACAATAGTGAGGCCAAAAAAGACCGATTTTTTTTGATTTCTTCGTGATTTAGAGCCTTTTTTCCATGCCCGAAAGTGCTCTTACACGGAAATACTCAAATATTTTTGGAATTTCGCTTGCTTATTTGTACCTTTGCAGCGTTTTTCCGAAATTACACATTAATAATATAATAACAAGCACTTTTATGATTAACGCTCAAGACATCAAAAACGGTACTTGCATCCGCCTGGATGGCGACCTGTACTTCTGCATCGAGTTCCTTCACGTGAAGCCCGGCAAGGGTAATACCTTCATGCGCACCAAGCTGAAGAATGTGGTTGACGGCCGCGTTCTGGAACGCCGTTTCAACATTGGTGAGAAATTGGAGGACGTTCGCGTTGAGCGCCGCCCCTACCAGTACCTGTATATGGACGGTGACGATGCCATCTTCATGAATCAGGAGACCTACGAGCAGATTCCCATTGCCAAGGAGTTGATTACCGGTGCCGACTACATGAAAGAGAGCGACATCGTTGAGGTCGTCAGTGACGCCTCGACCGAGACAATCCTGTTTGCCGAAATGCCCATCAAGACAAAGCTGAAAATTACATACACCGAGCCTGGTGTGAAAGGTGACACAGCAACCAACACGCTGAAGCCTGCTACTGTCGAGACTGGTGCCACGGTGCGTGTACCCCTGTTCTGCAATGAGGGCGAGATTATCGAGGTCGACACCCGCGATGGCAGCTATCAAGGCCGCGTTCGTTAAACCGTGAATTGCGCGAGAAAAACTTCCTCCTCACTTTTAGTGGGGAGGAGTTTTTGTTATTGGCCACACCAATGGCGTGTCACGGAGCTGGCCGATGAAGAGAAGGTGGTTGTTAATAACGTGTGGATATCTTTTGCGGAGTGAATGTGAGCAGAACGAATGAGAAGCATTAACTTTGCACTCCCTAACTAAAGACAATTATGGCAGAAGAAAGACAATACCGCCGTCGGCCACAACATGAGAGCGAACTCGTGAGCGAGTTTGGCAAGCTGCAGCCACAGGACCTTCAGATTGAGGAGGCCGTGCTAGGCGCTGTGATGCTCGAGAAGGATGCCTACAGTGTGATCAGCGACATCCTCAAGCCCGAGAGCTTCTATGACAACGCCAACCAGAAGATATACCAAGCAATCGTGTCACTGGGTGCCAAGCAACGCCCCATCGACATGCTCACAGTAACTGACCAGCTGCGTGCTGACGGCACACTCGAGGAAGTGGGCGGCCCGCTGCGCATCAGCGAGTTGACGGGTCGAGTGTCAAGTGCCGCCAACATCGAGTTCCATGCCCGCATCGTTGCGCAGAAATATATTGCCCGCGAGCTGATTCGCTTCAGCAGCATGGTCCAGCAGAAGGCCTTCGACGAGTCAATTGACGTTTACGACCTGATGCAGGAGGCCGAGGGTGGCCTTTTTGAAATCTCAAAGAACACCCTCAAGCGTGATGTGGTACAGATTGACCCCATCATCAGTGAAGCGTTGAAGAAAATACAGGAGGCATCGAACAGCGAGAGCGGCCTGAGCGGTCTGCAGACTGGCTTCCACGAACTTGACAAGAAGACCAGCGGCTGGCAGAACAGCGACCTGGTCATCATCGCTGCACGTCCAGCCATGGGAAAGACAGCCTTCGTGCTGTCGATGGCGAAGAACATGGCGGTCGACTTCTCTACACCAACGGCGATTTTTTCGCTCGAGATGAGCAACCTACAGCTAGTGAACCGCCTGATTAGCAACGTGTGCGAATTGGAGAGCGAAAAGATTAAGAGTGGTCAGTTATCACAGCCTGAATGGGACAACCTGATGGCTCGCACCAAGCGGTTGTACTCAGCGCCACTCTATGTTGACGACACGCCTTCGCTGTCGGTCTTTGAACTCAGGACCAAAGCACGTCGTCTGGTACGCGAGCATGGCGTGAAGATTATCATTATTGACTACCTTCAGCTGATGAATGCATCGGGCATGAAATTTGGCAGCCGCGAGCAAGAGGTGAGCACAATCTCTCGTAGCCTGAAAGGTCTAGCCAAGGAACTGAACATTCCCATCATAGCGCTGTCACAGCTGAACCGCAGTGTTGAGACTCGCGACGACAAGCATGGCAAACGTCCCCAGTTAAGTGACTTGCGTGAGAGCGGTGCCATTGAGCAAGATGCCGACATCGTGTGTTTTATCCACCGCCCAGAGTACTACTACAAGAGCGGCCAGGATGCCGAGGGAAAGGACATCCGCGGCTTAGCAGAGTTTATCATCGCCAAGCACCGCAGCGGCAGCGTGGGCGATGTGCAGATGCGTTTCCGCGGGCAGTTTGCACGATTCGAGAACTGGGACGAGAGTTACAATCTGACAGGCGATGCCGACAGCATCATCCCATCAAAGATGAACACACAACCTGACATTGATGCCGGCATGCAGGTTCCACCACCGCCCAATGTAGATTTCTACCCTGACCGTGACGAGCCAGGAGTACCATTTTGAAATAAGAACAAACTGATTAGAGACTAGCTACAGAGCGCCTTCATCGTTGTAGCTGTAGTATTTCCCTCCGCGGCATACTATGATGTGGTCGATGAGGTGCATATCCATCGTGGCACATGCTTCGGCAACTTTCTTGGTCAAGGCATTGTCCTGCAAGCTGGGATTGGCATTGTCACTGGGATGATTGTGAGCGAGGATAATGGAGTCGGCCAGGTGTTCAATGGCCGGCTTCATTACCATTTTTATGTCTGCCACAGTCATCGTCGTTCCACCAGCGCTGATTTTCTCAACAGCCAAGACTCGCTTGCTACGATTGAGCATAATGACCCAGATCTCTTCGTGATTGAGCACGCCCATCTTGGCCCATAGCAAGTCATAAGCATCCTTGCTGCAGGTGATTTGATAATCATCATCAAACTGTTCAAGCTGGTATCGACGGGCGAGTTCGAGCGCGGCCAGGATCTCGATGGCCTTGACCTCGCCAATGCCGCGGTAGCGTCGCACCAGGTCGTTGATGTTCATTCGTGCGATATTGTGGAGCTTGCCTCGCTGTTCGTTGATGATACGCTGGCATAACTCCACGACATTCTCGCCGGTACTGCCACTACCAATGAGCAGGGCCAGCAGCTCGCTCATCGACAGACTGCGAAATCCATACTTTTTGGCCTTCTCCCGTGGCCGGTCATCCTCGGCCACGCACTGCTGCAAGGTGTGAGAGCGGCGATACTCGACATCATACTCTTTCATAGCCTATTTACCCTTGCGCATAGCAATTTCTTCGTTGATGTCGCGGCCATGGCCTAGGAGTATTTTCCAGACGAAAGCTTTGATGAATCCAAAGCCATAGCTGCCCAATTGTACAAAGCTGGTGACAACCGCCATGAACGAGATCTTAAGGCTCTTGGTCTTAACGAGCGCACTGACCCAAAGCATGACAGCATAGAGAACCAGGGGCAATATGGCCCACCAGCGCCAGAAAATGGCTAGCAGGATGAGTGCAATGCAGCCCAGCACGAAGACGGCGGGCAACGTGTGCACCAACTTGAGGCTATCGGGATAGAGCAGTTTGAGCGTGATGCGTGACATTCCGAAGACGTAGGTCTGCCTAGCAAACTTCTTGAGGCTCGTGCGTCGCTTGTGGTAAACACACGCCTCGCGGATGAGACGGATGTCGAATCCCGCCTGGCGGATGCGGGTGCTCATGTCGATGTCCTCGCTAAACATCTCGCGGAAACCTCCTACCTTTTCCCATACCTCGCGCGAGTACCCCATATTGAACGAACGCGGCACAAATTTCTCGAGCTGCACCTTGCCTCCACGAATACCGCCCGTCGTGAGGAAAGCTGTCATCGAGAAACTGATGGCCTTTTGCAGGTCAGTAAAGTCCTCGCCAGCTGCATCTGGCCCGCCAAAGCACGGTACGTAGTTCTCACGCAAGGCCTGCTGCAAGTGGGCGAAGTAGTCGGGTGGAATGACGCAGTCGCTGTCGAAGAAGACGAAGTAATTGCCCACGGCACGCTCGATGCCGTGGTTGCGCGCTATGCTGCGACCCTCGTTGTCCTTGAAGTAGTAGTGGACATCTATCTGGTCTTTATACTTATCGACAATGTCACCGCAAGGGTCGGTCGAGCCATCCTCGACAATCATTACCTCAAAGTCCTTGACGGTCTGCGCCGCCAGGCTTCGCAAGAGGTCATCCACCTCATCACGCCGATTGTATACGGGTACTATGACAGAAAAATAGGGCACTTTGTGTAGTCGAATGTTAAAAGTTTATAGTCTAGAGCACGCTAGGCGCATGTCGTCTCGGCTCAAGTGTAACTTGCCGCAAAGGTACGAAGAAATGTTGATTAAGTCAAAAAAATAGCATTAACTTTGCAGAATATAATAAGGAGTAAGAAATGAGGATAATCTGTACCAGTGAGTGGTATTTGGGGAACTTGTTTCACGGGAATGACCCGGTTGGAGGAGCACAAGCATTTCTTGCGTGGCTCTTGGGGCGCATCGAGAATTAGCAGCCAACTCGAAATCTACCCGCAGCATGGTGTGTAATTGCCAAATATTTTGTACTTTTGCAGCCTGAAAATACAACAAACAATAAGATATGAAATTACTGGAAGGAAAAGTCGCGCTGATCACTGGTGCAGCGCGCGGTATTGGCAAGGCCATCGCCCTGAAGATGGCGAGCGAGGGAGCAGACATCGCATTTACTGACCTGGTAATTGACGAGGTAGGTCAGGCAACCGAGCAAGAGATTGGTGCCCTGGGCGTGAAGGTGAAAGGTTATGCTAGCAACGCAGCTGACTTTGCACAAACCGAGGCTGTTGTGGCGCAGGTGAAAGAGGACTTTGGTCACATTGACATCCTGGTCAACAACGCTGGCATCACCAAGGACGGCCTGATGTTGCGCATGACGGAGGCTCAATGGGACGCCGTGATCAATGTGAACTTGAAGTCGGCGTTCAACTTT
>JAEEVE010000262.1 GCA_016290765.1 Muribaculaceae bacterium | reverse complement strand
CGCTACATGAACGGTGCAGCCACCAATCCCGACTTTGATGTGGTTGCGCGCGCTATTGTGCAAATCAAGAACGCCCTCGACGCCACCATCGAGTTGGGCGGCACGAGTTATGTCTTCTGGGGTGGCCGTGAGGGTTACATGACCCTGCTGAACACCGACCAGAAACGCGAAAAGGAACACCTGGCACGCATGCTCACCATGGCCCGCGACTATGCCCGCGCCCGCGGTTTTAAAGGCACCTTCCTCATCGAGCCCAAACCAATGGAGCCCACCAAACACCAGTATGACGTTGATGCCGAGACGGTAATAGGTTTTCTGCGCACCCATGGCCTGGACAAGGACTTCAAGCTCAACATCGAGGTGAACCACGCCACGCTGGCAGGCCATACCTTCGAGCACGAGTTGGCAGTGGCCGTGGACAATGGCATGCTCGGTTCGATTGACGCCAACCGCGGCGACCACCAGAATGGCTGGGACACCGACCAGTTCCCCATCGAACATTACACCCTGACGCGCGCCATGCTTCAGATTATCCGCAATGGTGGTTTTATCAACGGTGGAACCAACTTTGATGCAAAGGTTCGCCGCAACTCCACCGAACTTGAGGATATCTTCATTGCCCACATTGCCGCGATGGACGTGATGGCACAAGCACTGTTGAGTGCTGCAGCAATCCTTGAACAATCTCCCTATCTCCAGATGCGCCAAGCCCGCTATGCGTCGTTCGACTCGGGCATTGGCAAGGACTTTGAGGATGGCAAGCTCACATTCGAGCAGGTCTACGAGTATGGCAAGAGCATCGGCGAGCCCAAGCAGATCAGCGGCAAGCAAGAGTTGTACGAGTCAATTATCAACATGTATTCAGTGTGACAGGCATGAGCAACGAAACACAAGGTAGCAAAACCTACCTATTCTTCATCGTGTTGATTGCCGTGTTGGGTGGCCTGCTGTTTGGTTACGACACTGCGGTCATTTCGGGTGCCGAGAAAGGGCTTCAGGCGTTCTTCATCGGCGCGGAGGACTTCCAGTACACTGATATCTCTCACGGTTTCACGTCGGCCAGCGCTCTGATTGGCTGCATCATCGGCAGCGCGTTGTCAGGATTTTTCGCCTCGCGCCTGGGGCGCAAGCGTTCGCTGGTGCTCGCAGGTGTCTTTTTCTTCCTATCGGCACTGGGTTCGTATTTCCCCGAGTTCCTGTTCTTTGAATATGGCAAGCCCACCCGCAGCCTGCTTGCCGCGTTCAATCTGTACCGCATCTTGGGCGGCATGGGCGTGGGTCTTGCCTCGGCCATCTGCCCGATGTATATTGCCGAGATTGCCCCGAGCAACATCCGCGGCAAGTTGGTGTCGTGGAACCAGTTTGCCATCATCTTCGGCCAGCTGGTTGTCTACTTTGTCAACTTCATGATTCTGGGCGAGCACACCAACCCCGTGATTGAGCGCATCTCGAGCAGCATCTACAGCGTGGGTGTGGAAAGCGACCCTTGGACCATTACCACAGGATGGCGTTACATGTTTGTCAGCGAAGCCATTCCGGCCGGCTTGTTCACCTTGTTGGTCTGCTTTGTTCCTGAGACGCCTCGTTACCTGGTGATGACTGGTCGCGACGAAAAAGCCCTTGATGTGCTCTCGCGCATCAACGGTATGGAGCGTGCCCGCGAGATTCTACAAGAAATCAAGAATACCGTCACCCAACGCACCGAGCGCCTGTTTGCCTATGGCATGCTGGTCATCTTCATCGGCTGCATGCTCAGCGTGTTCCAGCAGGTGGTGGGTATCAACGCGGTGCTCTACTTTGCTCCGCGCATCTTCGACTCCATCAACATGGGCGACCCGATGAAGCAGACGGTCATTATGGGTGTCATCAACATCCTTTACACCCTTGTTGCCATTTTCACCGTCGAGCGTTGGGGCCGCAAGCGACTGCTCATCAGCGGTTCTCTGGGCATGGCATTGGGAGCCTTTGGCGTAGCGCTTTTCAACCTGATTGATGGTCTGCCGCCCATCATTGCCGTGATCAGCATTATGGCCTACAGTGCCTCGTTCATGTTCTCGTGGGGTCCCATCTGCTGGGTACTCATCAGCGAGATTTTCCCGAACACCATCCGTGGTGCCGCCGTTGCCATCGCCGTGGCGTTCCAGTGGATCTTTAACTTCATCGTGTCGTCGTCTTTCCTGCCCATGTACAACATGAGTGCTGGCGACATGGGCGAGAAATTCGGCCATATGTTCGTCTATGCGCTGTATGGTACCATGTGCGTGATAGCCGCCATCTTTGTGTGGCGCTTGGTTCCCGAAACCAAGGGCAAGACGCTTGAGGACATGACCAAACTGTGGAAAAAGAAATGAGACAAGTTATCTTGACATTGTCGTTGGTGCTGTTGTGCTCACTGGGTGCGACAGCCCAACGGCAACAATTCACAATTGAGACCGGGCATGTGTCGCTCGTCTTTGGTGTGGGTGACAATGGTCGCCTGTACCAGAATTACCTAGGTCCCCGGCTGAGCCATGCGTCCGATCTAGAGCATCTGCCCAGTGGCATTGAGGCCTTCCTGACCCACGGCATGGAGGACTACTTTGAACCTGCGCTGCACATCCAGCACGCCGACGGCAACCCGTCGACCGAGCTGAAGTTTGTGTCGCACGAGACGAGTACGGCCAGCGACGGCGCTCGCCAGACGGTGTTCACCCTGCGCGATGACCAGTATCCCGTGACGGTGCGGCTTATCTTCAATGCCTATGCCGACCAGGATGTCATTGTAGCGCACAGCGAGATTGTCAACGGCGAGAAGCGTGCTGTGACACTTCACAACTATGCCTCGTGTCTGTTGTCGCTCAACAGTAGCCAGTACTGGCTCACCGAGTTCAGCGGCGACTGGGCCAACGAGGTGAACATGAGCGAGAGCCAACTGAACTTTGGCAAGAAGGTGCTTGACACCAAGTTGGGCAGTCGCGCCAGCATGTTCATGCCCTCTTTCTTCCAGCTGTCGCTGGGCGGCAAGTCGACCGAGACCACGGGCGATGTGCTGGTGGGCACCCTGGCATGGACGGGCAACTACCGCTTCACCTTCGATGTGGACCAGCACCACCGTCTGCGCCTGATTTCGGGCATCAATCCCTACTTCTCGGCCTACGAGCTGAAGGCCGGTGAGACTTTTGTCACACCCGACTTCATCTTCACGCTGAGCACACAGGGACGTGGCCAGGCCAGCCGCAACCTGCACCGCTGGGCACGTCAGTACCGCTTGAAAAACGGCCAGGGTAACCGCATGACCCTGCTCAACAACTGGGAAGCCACCTTCTTTGACTTCGACGAGCAGAAGTTGGTGGGCCTAATGGACGATGCCGTGCGCCTGGGTGTGGACATGTTCCTGCTCGACGACGGCTGGTTTGGCAACAAGTATCCCCGCAGCAGCGACCACCAAGGTTTGGGCGACTGGCAGGAGACGGCCAGCAAGTTGCCGCACAAGGTGGGCTACCTGTGCGAGCAGGCCGCCAAGAAGGGCATCAAGTTCGGCATTTGGATTGAGCCGGAGATGGTCAACCCCAAGAGCGAGCTCTACGAGAAGCACAAGGACTGGGTGATTCACCTGCCCAACCGCAAGGAATACTACTTCCGCAACCAGATGGTGCTGGACCTGAGCAACCCGCAGGTGCAAGACCATGTGTTCGGAGTGGTGGACCGCCTGATGACCGAGTACCCGCAAATCGCATTCTTCAAGTGGGACTGCAACAGCCCCATTACCAACATTTTCTCGCCTTACCTCAAGGACAAGCAAACGCACCTCTATGTCGACTATGTGCGCGGCCTGTATAAGGTGCTTGAACGCATCCGCGCCAAGTACCCCGACCTGCCCATGATGCTATGCTCGGGCGGTGGAGGCCGCATCGACTACGAGGCGTTGCGCTACTTCACCGAGTTCTGGCCCAGCGACAACACCGACCCTGTCGAGCGCCTGTACATCCAGTACGGCTTCTCGAGCGTGTATCCCGCC
>JAEEVE010000261.1 GCA_016290765.1 Muribaculaceae bacterium | reverse complement strand
ATCCTCATGCTGTGGTTCTTCACCTGCTATAAGACACTCAGGGCTCTCTACGTCAAGACACGCACTGCCATCAGCGAACAGCGACGTCGATTTGACGGCAAGGTGGTCGATGACGAAACCGAAAACGAGAGCGGCAACCACCAGCGGGGGACAGATTTCTTTGGTGTGGGCAGGGCACGGCATGACGAAAAAGATGACAAGCCGGCAAACCCTCTGATGACCGCCTCGGGCAATGACAAGGAAAAGCCCGCAGGCGGAATCAAGCAGACGACGAGGCCGCGCAAGCAACAGCAACCCAAGCCCAAAAGCGATGACGCACCCGTGGTGATGACCAATATTGAATCGGCCGACAGGGTAACCAATCCCAATGACCCTACGGGCGAGTATCGCCACTACCGCTTTCCAACGCTCGACCTGTTGACCGACATGACCATGCGCACCGACAGTGTTGACCAGGAGGAACAGGAGAGCAACAAACAACGCATCACCGAAACACTCAACAACTACGGCATCCAAATCAAGAGCATCGACGTGCACGTGGGTCCAACAGTCACCCTGTTTGAGATTGTCCCCGTCGATGGCACACGAGTTGCCAAAATCAAGAACCTTGAGGATGACATCGCCCTGAGCCTCGCTGCACTGGGCATACGCATCATCGCTCCCATGCCGGGCCGTGGTACCATCGGCATTGAGGTGCCCAACCGTGAGCCGCAGACTGTGCCCATGCGGCAGGTGTTGGCCTCCAAGGCCTTCCAAGAGACCAAGGCGAAGTTGCCCATGTGCCTGGGATGCACTGTGAGCAACGAGGTGTTTGTTGCCGACCTTACCAAGATGCCCCACCTGCTCGTCGCAGGTGCTACGGGCAAGGGAAAGTCGGTGGGACTCAACGCCATCATCACTTCACTGCTCTACAAGAAGGGTCCCTCCGAACTGAAATTTGTCCTCGTCGACCCCAAGCGCGTGGAGTTCAGCATCTATGCCGACCTGGAGAAGTACTTCTTTGCCAAGGTGCCGGGCGATGACCGTGCAATCATCACCGAGAGCGATAAGGTGGTCAAGACCCTCAACAGCCTAGTTCAGGAGATGGAAGACCGTTATCGCGTACTCGAGGAGGTCAGGTTGCGCAAGGTCGAGGACTATAACGACCTGTGGCGGCGCCAGCTGCGCGACGTGCGCGATGAGCACGGCGAAAAGAAGTACCGCTATATGCCCTATATAGTTGCCATTATCGACGAGTTCAGCGACATGATCATGGCGGCCGGCAAGGAGGTCGAGACACCCATCGTGCGCATTGCCCAGAAGGCCCGCGCTGTGGGCATCCACATGATTATTGCCACCCAGCGCCCCAGTGCCACGGTCATCACGGGCAACATTCGCGCAAACTTCCCTGGCCGCATCGCGTTCGCTGTGGCTTCGTCAATCGACAGTCGCGTCATCCTCGACGCCAGTGGCGCACAACGCCTCATCGGCCGTGGCGACATGCTGTTGAGTGACGACAACGGCATCACGCGTCTGCAGTGCCCGTTTGTCGACACGCCCGACATCGTCCGCATCAGCGAGTTTATCAAGGAGCAGGAAGATAACGACCGAGACATCGCTCACGAGGAGTGCTACCTGCTGCCCGAGTACACCCCTGCCGACGAGGGTGGTGGTGGCGGTGGCGGCGACGCCAGCGGCATCAAGGACCGCGACCCCTTGTTCGAGGAAGCGGCACGCTGGATTGTTCAGAGTGACACTGCCTCCACATCGAGCCTGCAGCGCCGCTACGAGATTGGATACAACCGTGCTGGTCGCCTTATGGACCAGATGGAGGCTGCTGGCATCGTTGGCCCAGCCATGGGCGGCAAGCCCCGTAAGGTACTGCTCTCGCCCATGGATCTTGACCAGATGTTGGGATAAAGGTAGTAAAGTTGAGCTTTTATGAATAGATTATAATGAAGAAGACCATCACAACACTCGCCCTGTGCCTGCTTGCCATTGCGGCACAGGCGCAGACGCCTCAGCAGATGCTCGACAAGGCTGTCAGCGCCTTGCGCAGTGCAGGAACCATTGCAGCCACCTATCAGGTCAAGGCCACGCAAGGTGTGTTTGCGGGCAACATCGTCATGGCGGGGAGCAAGTACCGTATCATTTCCAAGGACATGAAGTGTTGGTATGACGGTACCACACAGTGGACTTGGAGTAGCGCTACCGACGAGGTGAACATCACCACGCCCACCCCCGAGGATCTGCAGATGACCAACCCCATCGCGGCGGCAGACGACCTGAAGACCAACTTTAATATGTGGAAGGCACGGGGGCAGATACCAGGACATTACGCCATCATGATGCGACCCAAGCAAAAGTCCAACATCGAGCAGGTCTACCTCTACATCAACACCAACACGAGTCTGCTCCACATTGCCCACGTCAAGATGAGCGATGGAACGGCTTTCACCCTTACCCTCACCAACTACAAGACCCACCAGAACCTCCCGGCCACCACCTTCACTTTCGACAAGTCGATGGTGCCAGCCGGCACCCAGGTCGTCGACCTCCGATAACAACGAACCACTCCATACCATTCACAAACCATATTTGTCCATCATGACAAGAGAAGAACAACAAGCGATTATCGCGCTCATCAAGCAACAGGTGGTGCCCGCTATAGGATGCACCGAGCCTATTGCCGTGGCACTGTGCGTTGCCAAAGCGACACAACTGCTGGGGCAGACGCCCGAAAAAATTGAAGTGCGCCTGAGCGCCAACATCCTCAAGAACGCCATGGGCGTGGGCATTCCTGGCACGGGAATGATAGGCCTGCCCATCGCCATTGCACTGGGTGCGCTCATCGGAAAGCCCGAGTGCGAACTGGAGGTGCTGTGCGACTGCAACAAGCAGGCAGTGGAGCGCGGCAAGCAATATATCGCCGAGAACCGCATCCACATCTCGCTCGAGGAGAACGACCCAGACAAACTCTATGTTAATGCGCTGGTCACTGCCGACGGACATGAGGCCGAGGCTCGCATCAAGACACATCACACCCACTTTGTGCTCCTACGCAAGGATGCCGAGATGTTGTCAAATGATGACAAGCCAGCCTGCCAGTGCAACTCACAGCAGGGTAGGGAAGGTCCCGAGTTGACATTGCGCAAGGTCTATGACTTTGCCACCGAGACCGATGTCGAAGACATCCGCTTCATTCTCGAGGCTAAACGGCTGAACGAGGCTGCCGCTATGAGCGGACTCAAAGAGAACTATGGCCATCAGTTGGGCAAGACAATGTGCTCGCCGCTGGGACGAGGCATCATGGGCGACAGCATCTTCTCCAAGGTGCTATCGGTCACCAGTTGTGCATGCGACGCGCGCATGGCAGGCGCCATGGTGCCGGTCATGAGCAATTCGGGTTCGGGCAACCAGGGCATCTGTGCCACCATGCCCGTGGTGGTGTTTGCCGAGGAGAACCACAACACCGAGGAGGAGACCATCCGCGCCCTCATCATCTCGAACCTCACCGCCATCTACATCAAGCAGACGCTGGGAGCTCTCTCGGCACTTTGTGGTTGCGTCGTGGCATCGACAGGTAGCAGTTGTGGCATCACCTATCTCATGGGAGGCACCTACGAGCAAATCAGTTACTCGGTCAAGAACATGATCGCCAACCTCACGGGCATGATTTGCGACGGCGCAAAGCCCTCATGTGCGCTCAAGTTGACCAGTGGCGTGAGCACTGCCATGCTCAGTGCCATGCTCGCCATGCAGCACAAGTATGTCTCCTCGCAGGAGGGTATCATCGACGACGATGTGGACAAGAGCATCCACAACCTCACCGCCATCGGCAGCCGAGGCATGGACGAGACCGACCGCTTTGTCCTCGACATCATGACCCATAAGACTAACAAAAACAAACCCGTTGGCGGAATTAAGCGAGCGCATACTTAATCCTGCCGATGGGTCTGTTATTGATAATGTTTAAGTATTGTGAAACAGTAAATGCGCTCACTTTACTGATGATTCTGGTGAAAAAGCCGACGT
>JAEEVE010000260.1 GCA_016290765.1 Muribaculaceae bacterium | reverse complement strand
CCCCAACCCCAGCGATGCTGTCTCACACCTTGTTACGCCACAACTACAGTAGAGCGACAGACGGGACTCGGACCCGCGACCTCGACCTTGGCAAGGTCGCGCTCTACCAACTGAGCTACTGTCGCAAATCGCGCTTGTACAGGCTTTGTGCCGAAACGCGGATGCAAAATTACTGCTATTTTCTGAACTGGCAAAATTTTTCGCCGAAAAAAGCAGATTTTTTTGTTTTTTTTACTTGATCAGACTCAAGAACTCAGCACGCATAGCTAGATCCTTTTCAAATACACCGCTATAGTGCATACTCACGGTCTTGGCGCCTTGTTTCTCCACACCACGCATCTGCATGCACATGTGTGAGGCTTCGCAGACGACTATCACATCGTCCGATAGCTCTTCTGCGAGCAGGTGGCAAATCTCGGCCGTCAAGCGCTCCTGCACTTGGAAACGGCGAGAGAACGAGTCAACGATGCGGCCCAATTTGCTCAGGCCAACGATTTGACCAGAGGGTATGTATCCGATGGAGATTTTGCCAAAGAAGGGCAACAGGTGATGCTCGCACAGCGAGTAGAACTCGATGTCCTTGACAATGACAATCTCGCTGCCTTCGTGGTCAAACATGGCGGCTTGGATAATTTGGGCGGGTTGCTCGGCATATCCCCGAGTATTCTCCAGCAAGGCCTTGGCGGCACGGGTTGGTGTCTTTAACAGACCCTCGCGTTCGGGGTCCTCACCAATGAGCTGGATGATGGCGCGGTAATGCTCGGCGATTTGCTCGACGAGCTTTGGATCCATATTGATGCTTTTCATTGTTGGTTCTGTCGGAATTTTAGTTACCCCACACATTGATGCGGTCACGCACGATGATCATCTCGCGCCCGTAGGCAGGGAAGGCGGCACGCACACGTTGCAGCGCGCGCTGAGCATCTTCCTGTTTCTGGAAGTCGCCGATGCGCAGACGCCACGACGGGGCGTTGTAGGATATGTAGGAGCGATACTGCGGGAATTTCATTGCGATGGCTCGTGCGCGTTGTTGCGCAGCGGCTTTGGCAGTGGCGGTGTTGTTGTCGCTGAAGGCCTGGATGCGGTAACCCACGCCGCGAGCCTGGATAGACTGTTGGGTGGTGTGGCTACGGCGAGGCGGACGGTTTTCCTCGCGTTTATCGTCTTTCTTGTCCTTGTTGTCCTTGACATCGTCCAGGTTGGTCGCGTCGACCTCGTCGCTGCGGCTTGACTTCTTGTTGTCGCGATTCAGCTCATTGTTGCTGCGCTGAGACAGGGCAGATGGGGCCTGGACATTGACTTTGCCCTGACGATTGATGCGGGCGGTGATGTCGCCCTTGCCTTGCGCGATGGCTACAACCGAGACCATGACCAACGCAGCCATGGCCAACGTGCGTATGTGACGAATGAATGCCATATCCTTGTGAAAACTAAATTTGGCCACAAAGATAGCACATTTTATCTTTGTGACCAAATTTTTAAGCAAGAACTGCAATTAGAACGCTGTAACGATGCCCATGAAGTCGGCTGCCTTGAGCGAGGCGCCACCGATGAGACCACCGTCAATGTCGGGCTTGGCAAACAGTTCGGCCGCATTGCTGGGCTTGCAGCTACCACCATACAGGATGGTCGTGTCGTCGGCTATCTGGGCACCATAGTGCTCGGTGAGCAAACCGCGGATGAAGGCGTGAATCTCTTGTGCCTGCTCAGCAGTAGCGGTCTCGCCAGTACCGATGGCCCAGATGGGCTCGTAAGCGATGACGATTTTGCCGAAGGCTTCGGCATCGAGGTGGAACAGCGAACCCACGATCTCGTTCTTGATAACATCAAAGTGGGTGCCAGCCTTGCGCTCGTCAAGGCTCTCGCCGCAGCAGAAGATAACTTTCAGGCCTGCTTCCAATGCCAAGTCAACCTTGGTCTTGAGCATCTCGATGGTCTCGTTATAGTAACCGCGGCGCTCGCTGTGGCCTAGGATTACATAGTTTGCTCCGGTCGAGGCTACCATCGGAGCCGAAACTTCGCCGGTGTAAGCACCCTTGACATGGTCGGCGCAGTTCTCGGCGGCTAGGCCCACATAGTTCTTGTCAATCACATCGTTCACTGCGGTAAGGTGGGTGAAGGGTACGCCCACAATTACTTCGCACTTGAGGCTCGGAGTTTGAGCCACGGCCATGCATACTTCCTTAGCCAGCTGAACGCCCTCGGGAACGGTGGTGTTCATCTTCCAGTTGCCGGCAACAATGTTCTTTCTCATTCTTCTTGATTTTGTGAGTTAATATTTTGAGTTTCTTTTGAGGTAGCGGAGTCAGAATCTGAGGTCTTGGGCTTACGCGAGAACAGCGGTCGCACGAGCAGATGAGTGCGATTTAGCACCAGAATAACGACCAATGTTAGCACATAATAGAGTGCTACGCGCTTGAGGTAGCCATTGGGGTTCATGTCATTGCTCAGCGAGTCGATGGTGAGCATGTCGTCGTGTAACGATTCAGCACTGATCGAGCCCAGCGCTCGCTTCCACAGGATAACACCCTGTTTGACATAGACCACGGCGGGATTGCCGCGCGCTAGCATCTTGATGTCACTGTCGTCGGCGACCAGCATGGGGTACTCGGCCATCGAGATGTCGACCCAGTCGGCAATCTGTTCGTCGCTTGCGCTGGTGAGGCCATATACCGCAACTCCATGGTTGCGTGCCTTGTCGGTAAGCTCGTTGATAACAAATGTTGTGGCGATGCTTACCTCAGGCAGGTCGGGGAACAGTAGCAACAACAGGCTGTCGTTCTCAAGCAATTCATCGGCAGCGTCGGTGCCGTGGTCAACGACAGCTAGGCTACGCTCGCCGGCTTGCAGCTGGTGGGGTTTGCGAGGCATCTCGCGACGGTCTACAAATGTCCACCCGTCTTCCTCGTCGGGAACACTGTCGATGGTGAACTCATGCTCTTGCCCGTCTTTCTCGTATACAAATATGTAGTCCTCATCGCTGGCCGATGGCTGTCCACTCACGAGCCGTGTGCCGGTGGGGTAAGGTCGGTAGTCAATCAACGGTTGTGTGAAGTAGCCTGGCCATGCGATAGCCATTGTCGCGACAAATGTGGCTGCCATAACCATCCACTGTACCGCAGGCCCAAAGACACCTGGCACCTGACGCCCGAAGGCTAGCAGGAAAATTGCGCCCAGTGTCAATAGCAGATTCTTTCCAAACGTGGCCCAGTTGGTAAGCACCAATGCGTCACCAAAACATCCGCAGTCGGGCACGGCATTGGTCACCGCCAGCCACAGCGTCAACGGCAACATCAGGCACATTAGTAAGAGCACGGCAATGGGAGAACTGCGGCGATAGGCACCCACGACGATGGCAACGCCCAACATGAGCTCAATGGCGGGCAACGCGAAGGCGATGAATAGCGCCTGGTTGGCCAGCGCATCCCATCCTAGCGTCAGCAAGTACTCGGTGACCTTGTAATAGGTGCCCCATGGGTCAATGGCCTTGGCAAAGCCCGAGAACACAAAGATGCCACCCACCACCAGCCGCATCAGCAAGACAATGCCGGTGATCAACCAGTGCTGACGCTCGTCGGCAATATCATTTAGACTCTTGCTCATCGTGCTTGATTAGTGCAAAGACGGCATAATTGATCATATCCTGGTAGTTAGCGTCAATGCCCTCGCTCACCAGAGTCGCACCATCGTGGTTCTCTATTTCCTTGACGCGCTGCACCTTGCTCAAGATCATATCGGTGTAGCTCGACACACGCATGTCGCGCCATGCCTCACCATAGTCGGTGTTCTTGGCAAGCATCAGGGCCTTGGTGACGGCGATGTAGTGGTCATACAATTCCAGGGCATGTTCGCGGCTGATATCTATTGTATCGGTATAGCCTAGCTGAAGCTGAATCAGGCCGATGGCGCCGTAGTTAATGATGCCTACATATTCGGGCCAGATATCTTCGCCCACCTTGCTCTCCTTGTTGATCTCGAGTGTGCGTATGCGCTTGGCCTTGATAAAGATCTGGTCGGTGAGGGTCTC
>JAEEVE010000259.1 GCA_016290765.1 Muribaculaceae bacterium | reverse complement strand
GAGCTGCAACACGATAGCGTGCTGGGCAAAGTTGGTGTCCTGATACTCATCAACGAGGATATACTGGAACATCTGCTGGTACTTCTCGAGCACATCAGGACAATCACGCAACAAGATGTTGGTGTAAAAAAGCAGGTCGTCAAAGTCCATCGCTCCCGCAATGCGGCACCGTTGCCAGTAAGCCTTATAAATAAGGTAGGTGGCAGGACGTCCGGCGCGCACGTCTTCGTCACGAAGACCTTGGTTACGCTCGTACTCCTCGGGACCGAATAGGGCGTTTTTTAGGTTGGAGATTTGAGACTGGATGGTGGCGGGCTTGTACACCTTGTCGTCCAACTGCATATCCTTGATGATGAGCTTGATGAGTGACCGCGAGTCGCTCTGGTCATAAATGGTGAAATCGTGCTTGTAACCGATGCGATCGGCATTGATACGCAACAGTCGTGCAAAGATCGAGTGAAACGTTCCCATCCACAATTGTGACGACACTTCCTCGCCCACCAGCGGATTGATGCGGTCGCGCATCTCTCGCGCGGCCTTGTTGGTGAAAGTTAATGCCATGATGCGCCACGGCATGAGTCCCTGACGCAACAGATGTACGATTTTATAGGTCAATACGCGTGTTTTTCCCGAGCCCGCCCCTGCAATCACCAGTTGTGGCCCGTCGCAATACAGCACTGCCTCGCGCTGTTGTTCATTAAGTTGCTCTAGATAGTCTTCCATTTATTTCAATGCACGATGCATGATCTCAATCACAAGAAATTTGTATATTCCAACTGCAAATATAATGCTTTTTTCTTGTATGGCTGCACACAAAAAACAAAAAAACGACCTCGCCGTTGAGGGGCGGGGTCGTTGTTGAGATTGTAGAGTAATGATTACTGGAGTGTGCCGTTGTTGGCATCTTGAATCATCTGCTCGTTGGCGCTGATGTAGACCTCTACACGGCGGTTCTGTGCACGGCCAGCCTCAGTGTCGTTGCTAGCAACGGGGAACTGATAGTCAAAGCCATCGCTCACCATGCGGCTCTTAGCAACACCTGCGTTGCTCAAGTAATTCAGCACCGACAGTGCGCGCTCCTTCGACAGGCGCTGATTCACTGCCAGCGAACCAGTGTTGTCGGTGTGACCGTAAATCTGAACGTTGGTCTGAGGGTTGTTCTGCAGAGAAACTGCGAACTGGTTCAGCGAGTTCTTAGCAGTAGCGCTGAGGTTGCTCTTGCCAGTAGCAAAGAGGATGCCCTGATCGAAGGTAACCTTGATAGCGGTCAGACCGTTCTGGTCGGTCAGAGTGTCGACTTGTGCACCATTGATCTGTGCAAGCTCCTTGGCCTGCTTGTCCATCTTCTTGCCAATGAGCGTACCAGCGATACCACCAGCCACCGCACCAACTGCAGCGCCGATAGCGGCACCCTTGCCTTTGCCGAAGATTGCGCCAAGACCAGCACCCACGGCAGCACCGCCACCTGTACCAATCATGGCACCCTTACCAGTGTTAGTCAACGAACCGCAGCCAGATACTCCAAACAGGAGAGCTGCACTCAGAAAAATACACAAGAATTTTTTCATTTTACTTTATTATTTAAATGGTTGATAAAATAGTTTCTCACACATTTGGGTGCAAATATAGAAATTATTTTTCATTTACACGCAATTTTTGACAAAAAAATAGACAAATGCCACTTTTGCACCGATGAAGAACGATTGAAAAGCCTCCAAGTATTTGCCGTCATCAGTTATAAAACCTCATTTAATATTCCTCTTCTCAAGGCCTATCTGATGCTTGCGATCGTAGCGCAAAAGCAGCACTGAGATGAGGATGGTGTCAATGCCGATGATTGTGAAGATCCACATCGCAGGCGAGTAGTTGATGTGGCCCGCAACGGTGTTGCGTTCAAGAACGGCACCAATGAGTACGGGCACGAGCATCAGACCGATGTTCTGGATGTAGTAAATGACCGAATAGGCAGTGCCCAGTTGCGAGGTGGGCACAATCTTGGGCACGGCAGGCCACAACACGCTGGGCAATAGCGAGAAAGCAATGCCTAGGATGAACATCATTGCCACAGCAAGCGCACTGGCATGCAGTGGTAGTGCAAATACCATCAACACGAGAGTGAGCATCACCGTGCCAATGATCATGATGGTTGCTCCACGGCCAATGCGGTCGTACATTCCGCCAAACAACGGCGTAAGAACGATGCTGGTAAATGGCAGGATGGCCGGAATCATTCCCGCCAACTCGGGAGCTACACCATACTTCTCAATCATGAGTTTGGTGGCAAAGTCCAAGAAGGGATATAAAGCCGAGTAATAGAGCATGCACAGCAGAGTGATGAGCCAGAAGCCTCCATTACCTAGCGTGGCACGTAGGTCTTTGAGGTGGAACTGCTCCTCTTCGCTGTCAGCCTTGTCGGCGATGCCCTCGCGTTCAATGCGGCGATCCATCGTGCAATAGAACAGGTAGGCAATCAGTCCAATACCCACCGATAGCACACCCACAAGGATGGGCATGGGCAGCGAGAAGCGCTGAGCGATGGCAGGACTGCCTGCTAGTGCTAGTGCGGTGCCCAGTCGTGCTAATGATACTTGGATGCCCATTGCCAGAGCCATCTCCTTGCCGGTGAACCACTTGACGATGACCTTCGACACAGTGATGCCACACAACTCATAGCCAATGCCAAAGAAGGCGAAACCCAGCGACGCGAGTACCACCTGCTGCTTAAGTACGCCCAAGTGGAACACATTGACAGTGGGTTGTGGCGAGGTGAACGCCACGGCATAGTAAATGGCACCCGAGCCAAGCAGCATCAGCACGCACGACAACATGCCAGCAAAGCGAACGCCCATCTTGTCGAGGATGATACCCCCAACAAAGAGCATGAGCAGGAACACATTGAAGAATCCGCGCGCTCCGGCAAAGATGCCAAACTCGCCACTGGTCCAGCCCATGCCGCCACTGGCCTCGGGCGACTCGAGCAGATACTGCAGTGGAGACATCTCCTTGGCAACGATGTAGCCTGTCATCATGGTGAAGGCCACAATCATCAACACGGTCCAGCGAGCTGCCGCCGAGTCACGCAAGGTGCGTTGCACGATTTCGCTCATGATATTGGTTGCCAGTTGACCCGGAAATCCCGAAGAACTCGTAGATTTCCGAGCCAACGATTAACTATAAACAGTAAACTAGTCTTTAATGTTGGGTTCCTCGAGGCCGATGCCTTTCTTCTTGTCGATGACCTTGAGCAACAGACCCAGCAACAGGGCAGCGATACCCAGGCAGGCAAGCATCACCAGCGGCCAAGTATAGTCAAACTTGGTGGGGTCGGTGACACCGGGGTTGGTCTTGTCAAGCACCTTGCCAATGAGCAGCGGGAACAGCCACAAACCGATGTTCTGAATCCAGAAAATCAGTGCATAGGCCGAACCGATGACCTTGGCATCGACTAGCTTGGGCACACTAGGCCACAATGCAGCAGGCACTAGCGAGAACGAAGCACCAAGCACCAGGATGGTGATGTAGGCGATGATGATGCCGCCATTGCCGCCCTTGAACGCGGGCAGGATGAAGGCAAACGTCAGGTGGCAGGCGATGAGCAGCAGCGAACCCAGCACGAGCATCGAAGCGGCTTTACCTTTGTAGTCAACATAGTTGCCCAAAATGGGGGTGATGAGCACAGCCAGCAAGGGGAACACAGCAAAGATTGACTCGGCCGACTGGCGCATAAAGCCCATGTAGCAATAGACTACCAACGCGATGATCGAAACGCAGAGCAGGCCATATTTCTTGCTCTTGTTCTTCATGAAGTTGCTGGCAAAACCAGCGGCAGCAACAACGAGCATGATGACATACTGAACAATGGTCACCGATGGGCTAGCCCAGAACGAGTCGGCAGCAGGTTCAGTGAGGGTCAGGTTGCACTGAAGCATGTTCACGGCATACTTCTGGAAGGGGAAGATAGCCGAGTAGTAGAGCACGCACAGCAAGGCGACAATCCAGAAGCCACTGTCCGACAGAATTTTGCCAATATCGCTGATTTTGAACGGATCGTCTTTCTCCTCGGCCT
>JAEEVE010000258.1 GCA_016290765.1 Muribaculaceae bacterium | reverse complement strand
TTCAAAAAGAATTATTACCTTTGCACTAGAAAAATCTTTAAAATATCAATGGTAAGATGAAACGAGGATTGGTGCTTGAGGGCGGCGCCATGCGCGGGCTGTTCACGGCGGGCATCATGGACGTGATGATGGAGAACGGCATCTCGCTGGATGGTGTGGTGGGCGTGAGTGCTGGCGCATGCTTTGGCTGCAACTACAAGTCGCGGCAGCCGGGGCGCGCGATTCGCTATAATATGCGATTCGCGCGCGACAAGCGCTACAGCGGCATGTGGTCGTGGCTAACAACGGGCAATGTGTTCAACGCCGAGTTTGCCTACCATGTGGTGCCCACAACCTATGACCTGTTTGACATCGACGCCTACAATGCCAGCACGATGGAGTTCCATGTGGTTTGTACCGATGTGAACACTGGCGAGGCGGTGTATCATCGGTTGGACGAGATGGACCATGAGGGGCTGGAGTGGATTCGCGCTTCAGCATCGTTGCCGTTGGCATCGCGCATTGTGGAGGTGGGCGGACACCAACTACTGGACGGCGGCCTAGCCGACAGTGTCCCCCTGCCCTACTTCCAACGACTGGGCTATGACCGCAACATCGTCATCTTGACGCGACCTCGCGACTACGTGAAGCCTGCGATGGGGCATGCCCGCTTGCTGCGTTGGCTGCTGCGCAAGCATCCTGCCGTTGCCCAGGCGATGCTCAATCGCCACATCATCTATCGGCAGCAAGTCGCCTATGCACAAAGCGAGGCCGAGGCAGGCCGTGCGCTCGTGCTCCAGCCCGATGCCGACCTCGACATCCCGCATGTGTGCCATGATGCCGAGCGGATGCAACGAGTTTATGACACCGGGCGTTCACTTGCCGAGCGACGACTAGATGAAATCGGCGCGTTTCTAGAATAAACGTCAATGGTGGCAGCACCTATTGCCCAAACCAACGAGAAGCACAATAAGTCCATGGGTTTACGCTGATAATGTGAGCGTTATGGACTGCCTAGTCATTGTGTCATTATTACAATAAGCCTGTTGTTGTATCTTGTACAATATTTATTTGATTGTTTTTTAATTAGTTATAAAACCTTAAATATTTACTCTCCAGCTTGCAAATGTGGGGCATTTTCCCTATATTTGCAACCTATTTTTTAAGCCTATGAACACTTCTACAAGACATGAGATGTCGCTGGCAGTAAACCATATCTCGGTTGACTGCGTGGTGCTTGGTTTCGACGGCGAACAGCTGCGCGTGTTGTTGCTCAAGCGCGTGGGCGAGCCAGGTGGCCAGGAGTTTGGCGACATGAAGCTGCCCGGCGACCTCATCTACACCGACGAGAACTTGGACGATGCCGCCAAGCGCGTTCTGCGCGAGTTGACTGGTATGTCGAACATCAATCTGCTTCAGTACAAGGCCTATGGGTCAAAGGACCGCATCACTACCAAGGACATGAAGTGGCTTGAACAGACGACGCGGGTGCGCGTGGAACGCATCGTGACCATCGCCTATCTGTCGCTTCTGCGCATAAGCCGCCAGCTGGCCGCCCCACCAGTAGGCAACGAGGTGCGCTGGGTGGGTCTAGACGAGCTAGGCACGCTGGCCTTTGACCACAACATCCTTATCCATGACGCCATCGAGGCGGTGCGTCGCCATGCCGACATCGACCCCTCCTACCTGTTTAACCTACTGCCTCATAAGTTTACCTTGCTGCAACTGCGCACACTGTATGAGCGCATTTATGGCAAGGCTCAGGATGTGCGCAACTTCCACAAGAAGATTTCTCAGCTTGACTATGTAGTGGCGCTCGATGAGCATGAGCAGGGCGTGGCGCACCGCGCAGCACGGCTCTATCGCTTTGACCGAAAACTGTTCAGACGAGCAAGGCGTTAGATAGTTTGCCTCTTTGATAATCTTCCTCGTTCATTTTATCCACATTATTTAATAAATAGAAAAGCATGTATTTACTTGGTTATGATATCGGCAGTTCGTCGGTCAAGGCCAGCCTTGTCGACGCGCAGAGCGGGAAGTGCGTAGCCCAGGCCGCCTATCCCGAAAGTGAAGCCCCTATCTCAGCTCCGCGCCGTGGATGGGCTGAACAAGACCCTAACGACTGGTGGACCTACTTGAAACACGCAACCAGCCATGTGCTGTATAGCAGCGGTGTCCCCAATGACGAGATTGTCGCTATCGGCATCTCCTATCAGATGCACGGCTTGGTGTGTGTGGACCGCGACCAGCGGGTACTGCGCCCAGCCATCATCTGGTGCGACTCGCGTGCCGTGGAACTAGGCGACGAGGCGTTTAAGGCCTTGGGACCCGATTTTTGTCTGGAACACCTGCTCAACTCGCCTGGCAACTTCACCGCCTCGAAGCTTGCTTGGGTGAAGCAGAACGAGCCCGAGGTTTATGAGCGCATCGACAAGTTCATGCTGCCTGGCGACTACATTGCCATGCGGTTGAGTGGTACCATCGCCACCACCGTATCGGGCCTGTCGGAGGGCATCTTGTGGGACTTCAAGCGCAATGGCGTCTCGCAAGAACTGCTCGACCACTACGGCATTGACCCAAGTCTCATCGCCGATGTGAAGCCCACCTTCGGGATACAGGGCATCGTCTGCGCTCATGCAGCCGCCGAGTTGGGCTTAACCCAAGGCACGCCCATCACCTACCGCGCTGGTGACCAACCCAACAACGCATTGTCGCTCAACGTGTTCAATCCTGGTGAAATCGCATCAACGGCAGGTACCTCGGGAGTGGTTTATGGTGTCCTGGGCGAGGTAAGTCACGACCCATTGTCGCGCGTGAACCCATTTGCCCATGTCAACCACACCGCCGAGCAACCACGATTAGGCGTGCTGCTGTGCATCAACGGCACAGGTATCCTCAATTCGTGGGTGAAACATAACATCGCCGCCCCCGACACCAACTACAACACCATCAATACGCTTGCGGCAAAGGCCCCCATTGGATGCGATGGTCTGAGCATCATCCCATTTGGCAATGGTGCCGAACGCATGTTGTGCAACCGTCAAGTGGGCTGCTCACTGCACGGCATCGACTTTAACCATCACAGCCGCGCGCATGTGATGCGTGCCGCGCAAGAGGGCATCGTATTCTCATTCATGTATGGCATCGAGATCATGCAACAGATGGGCATGCCCGTGACACGCATCCGTGCCGGCCATGCCAACATGTTCTTGAGCCCGTTGTTCCGCGAGACCCTGGCAAGCATCACCAATGCCCCCATCGAATTATATGATACCGACGGCTCGGTGGGAGCAGCAAGAGGCGCGGGCATCGGTGCTGGCATCTACTTGAGTCCCAACGAGGCCTTCGCCGCCCTACGGAAAATTGCCGAGGTAGAGCCCGACAGTGTCAACCGACAGGCTTATGTAGAGGCCTATGAGCGCTGGAAAGAGTATCTTAGTTAATGCACAATGCACAATGCATAATGCACAATGCATAATGAATAATCTCTACTAGCACGCAGCGATTTTTAAATAAAAAACTACTAACCTATAATATTACAATTCAATGGCTACAAAAGAGTTCTTCCCTGGAATTGGGAAAATTAAGTTTGAGGGCATCGAAAGTCGCAATCCCCTCGCATTCCGTTTCTATGACGCTGAACGAGTCGTCATGGGCAAAAAAATGAAAGACTGGTTCAAGTTTGCCATGGCCTGGTGGCACACCCTATGTGCCCAGGGCAGCGACCAGTTTGGTGGCGAAACTAAGCAGTTCCCCTGGAACACCGCTCAAGACCGCCTTCAAGCCGCCAAGGACAAGGTGGATGCAGGTTTTGAGTTCATGACCAAGGTGGGCATCGAGTACTTCTGCTTCCACGACGTGGACCTGGTGTCGGAAGCCGAGACCATCGAGGAATATGAGGCCAATCTCAAGACCATCGTTGCCTATATCAAGGAGAAGCAGGCCGAGACGGGCATCAAGAACCTGTGGGGCACTGCCAATGTGTTTGGCCACAAGCGCTACATGAACGGTGCAGCCACCAATCCCGACTTTGATGTGGTTGCCCGCGCTATTGTGCAAATCAAGAACGCCCTCGACGCCACCATCGAGCTGGGCGGCACGAGTTATGTCTTCTGCG
>JAEEVE010000257.1 GCA_016290765.1 Muribaculaceae bacterium | reverse complement strand
TTTGGTAGACACCTTCCCGCGGCGACAGGTGTTGCTCATCTGCTATTTCTTTTTCTTCATTTTCTTTGCCGGCTACCTGGCGGCGGGAACATTGCTGCTCTTTGGCATTGTTCGCACCTGGCATGGTGTGCCATTTGGGGCATTGACGGTATCGAACAGCACGGTCGCCATCGATGTGCTGCCCAGCAGCCGTCGCACCGAGGGAATCGGATACTACGGGCTGAGCAATAATTTGGCGATGGCAACTGGCCCAACGGTGGCCATCTATCTGTTCAACTGGGTGGGGAGTTATGAAGTGCTCTTCTGGGCGGCATTCATCATTGCGGGCATTGGACTATGGGTTGATGCTACCGTCAAACTCAAGCCTCGACCGAAGGTTGAGGGTAAACGTCCTGTCTCGCTCGACCGCTTCTTCCTGGTGGCGGGCACATTGCTATTTCTCAATATGGTGGCGTTTGGCTACAGCTACGGCGTGCTGTCGACCTACCTCGCTATCTATGCCAAGGAGACGATGGGGGTGACAAGCGGTACGGGTACATTCTTCCTTATACTTGCTGTAGGACTGATGCTGTCGCGGCTACAGGGTGCCTCGGCGTTGCGCAAGGGTAGGGTGGTGCACAACGCTTCGATGGGTATGTGCATCTCGCTGGTGGGCTATACATTGTTTGTCGCCCTGCCTAATTTGTGGGGATTCTATGGCGCAGCTGTGCTCATCGGCCTGGGCAATGGGCACATGTGGCCTGCGTTTCAGAATATGATGATTAATCTCGCCACCAATGACCAGCGTGGCACAGCCAATAGCACCATACTCGTCGCATGGGACGTGGGCATCGGTGTCGGTGTCATCATTGGCGGTGTATTCTCCGAACATTTGGGCTATGCCAGCGCCTTCTGGAGTGGTGTAGTGGTCAATGCCTTGGGCATCATCTCCTACTTCGCTTTCAGCCGCTCACACTACTACCGGCACAAACTGAGATAAACTGTTACGGCTCGCGCCAGTCGCCATTGGCTTTGATGAGGGCGACAAGGCGGTCGATGGCCTCATCCTCGGGGATGTTCATCTCGATGCACTGCTTGCCCTTGTAAAGGCTGATTTTCCCCCTTGCAGCACCTACATATCCATAGTCGGCATCGGCCATTTCGCCGGGGCCATTGACGATGCATCCCATCACGCCAATCTTGAGGTGCGTCAAGTGTGCCGTTGCCTCTTGCACGCGGCGCACGGTGGTCTGCAAGTCAAACAAGGTGCGTCCGCACGACGGACAGGAGATAAACTCAGTTTTGCTCATGCGCAGGCGGCAGGCCTGCAGGATGGCGAAGGCGATGCGCACCACCTCGTCTTGGTCGGGATACTGTGGCGCGTCTATCCAAATACCGTCGCACAGTCCGCTCAGCATCACCGCGCCCAGGTCGGCTCCTGCCTTGACCTGCAGCCACTCGCTGTCGGTGTCGTCATAGTGCACGCGGGCAATGACAGGCAGGGTGTTGCCGCTTTGCTCCAGTTCGTGCAACTGCTGCAACAGCGAGTCGGGGATGTTATCGTTGTCGGGAGTGATGATCATCACTTGTTCCAGCACGTCGACCAGTTCGTCGTCGGTGAAATCGGGCTGAGGCGAGCCCTTCAGTGTGTCGCGGTCGCATGATGCCACCACTAGCGGCGTGCGCTTGCCACCCAACTCGCGTGGTTCACGGCGTGGTGGGCAGATGGGGTCATAGCCTGTACACAGGTTGTACTCAATAGGTTCACACTCGGTACGTGCGGTAATATAATGTACCAGTTTCTGTGCTACGGGAATCTCTAGTTCGGGGTCTTCGCTCAGAGATACTCGAATGGTGTCGCCCAATCCCTCGTTCATAAGTGTGCCGATGCCCACGGCGCTTTTTACACGACCGTCCTCGCCAAAGCCAGCTTCGGTCACGCCTAGATGCAGCGGGAAGTGCATGTCCTCTTGGTCCATGGCGTGCACTAGGCGGCGCACAGCTTCAATCATCACAACGACATTGCTGGCCTTCATCGAGATGACCACGTCCATGAAACCCTCGTCCACAAACACGCGCAAGAATTCCATCACGCTCTCGACCATGCCCGCTGGCGTGTTGCCATAGCGCGACATGATGCGATCACTGAGGCTCCCGTGATTCACGCCAAGGCGCACCGCTGTGTGATGGTCACGGCAAATCTGGATGAACGGCAACAGAGTGTCATGAATCTTCTGCAGCTCGGCTTGGTATTCTTCGTCGGTATATTCTAGTGACTTGAAGGTGCGGGCTGGGTCAACGAAGTTGCCAGGGTTGATGCGCACCTTTTCGCACAAGGCAGCGGCTGCAAAGGCGGCTCGTGGGTTAAAGTGGATGTCGGCCACCAGTGGGACATTGCAGCCTTGCTTGCGTAACAAATTTCGCACCATGCCAATGCCTTCGGCTTCGCGTACACCCTGCGCAGTGAGACGCACCAGTTCACCCCCTGCATCGGCGATGCGCTGGCATTGTGCCGCGCTGCGCTCGATGTCGTTGGTGTCGGTATTGGTCATCGACTGTACTCTTACGGGCCATTCACTGCCCAGCTTTACCC
This sequence comes from Muribaculaceae bacterium, assembly GCA_016290765.1. Classification (GTDB taxonomy): domain Bacteria; phylum Bacteroidota; class Bacteroidia; order Bacteroidales; family Muribaculaceae; genus Sodaliphilus. The sequence goes on along the minus strand of JAEEVE010000257.1, from coordinate 1,535 downwards.
CGCCCACATCGACGGTAATGGTTTCACGACGCTTCATAATCCTAAGTAGTGACTCCCCCTAACCATCTAGAGGGAGAATAATAATATTTTAAACCCTTTTAAGGGGCTTGGGGAAACTATACTTTAAACTTATACTCGAGTGTGGCGAGCTCTTGGTTGGCCTTCTCGATTTTCTTGCCCAAGCCAGCCTTGTAGTCACGCACGCGCTGGGCGATAGCGGGATCGGTCAGTGCGAGCATTTCGGCAGCAAGGATGGCAGCATTCATCGCACCGTTGACACCCACTGTTGCTACAGGAATGCCAGGAGGCATCTGGATGATGCTTAACATCGCGTCTAGGCCATCGAGCATGCCCTTGATAGGTACACCAATGACTGGTAGGGTTGTGCTGGCGGCAATTACTCCAGGCAGGGCAGCAGCCATGCCTGCTGCGGCAATGATTACGCGGATGCCACGGTCGGCTGCGCCACGTGCAAATGCTTCTACAGCCTGAGGTGTGCGGTGGGCCGACAAGGCGTTGACCTCAAATGGAATTTCTTGTTCATCGAGCCACTTGCATGCTTTTTCCATGACGGGCAGGTCGCTCGTGCTGCCCATGATAATGCTAACTAATGGTGTCATATTTATATTAACCGAATAAAATCATCATCAAGTCGACACAGGCGAAGCCCACGGCGAAGCCTGCTAGCACTTGCAGTACCGTATGGCGCTTAAGTATCAGTCGTGAAGTGCCAAGGATGCCCGCCAATAAAATGGTGACACAGAACACCCAGAAGAGGTTGAATGCGCTCAGACCTTGGATGTGAATCTGATAGAGTGCCGCTACCACACCACCAATGCCTGTGGCGTGAGCACTGATTTTCCACCAGTGATTCACCACGAGCACCACCAAACACGCCAAGGCACCTCCCAAAGCAAACATGACAAACCATTGCGGCGAGTGGATGTGGGCGAGATAGCCTGCTGCACCCAGGTAGCACAAGATGGCAAAGGCGTAGGGGATGGTTCTCTCTTGCGGATTCTCCAGTCGCTTGTCACGGATGATGCCATAGTGGTGAAGGATGCCAATTAAGATCATAGGCAACACACAGGTGATGCCCAGTACCATAATCAGCACCATCACGCGTGTGCCGTTGGGCAACAAACACAATACCGATGTCCATAGCACCAACAAGGAGCCATAGGTGGGCATGAGCAATGGGCTCAGCACTGAAGAGAAGAAGCGTGCGCCGGCCACCAAAATTCGGCCTGTAGTGAGTCGTCCCATAGTATCAAAGGCGGGTATTGCGTTTGCGGCGTTTCTGCGCCGTGTCAATCATGAGTTGGTCGCGATACTTGGCTACAGTGCGACGGGCAATCTGGAAGCCTTGTTCACGCAACAGTTCGCACAGGCGGTCATCACTTAGTGGGTTGCTGGGGTCTTCCTCGTCAATCAGATGCTTCAGCGCCTTCTTGATGGCGAGGGTGGCGACCTCTACCTCGTTGCCTTCTGAGTCTCTCTGTTTCAGGCCTTCGCTAAAGAATGACTTCAGCGAA
>JAEEVE010000256.1 GCA_016290765.1 Muribaculaceae bacterium | reverse complement strand
TTGGTCGATGACTTTCCTACAACGTGCCATCGGCTCGTCGAAGGCATAGGGATAGGTATCCATGCGGATTCCGTCGATGCCCACTGTCTCAATCCACCAGATGCTGTTCTGTATCAGATAGTTCATCACATGAACATTGTTCTGGTTCAAGTCGGGCATGGTCGATACAAACCAGCCCTCGACGGTCTCCTGCTTGTCGACATCACTGGCATAGGGGTCGAGCACAGGAGCCAGGCGGTAACTAGTCTGCTTGAAACTGGTGCCACGTGAGTCGCTGGTGCCTTTCGACTCTTTCAGCCATTCGTGCAAGTTGAACCAGTCGTTGCTGGGCATGTCGGCGACCCAGGGATGCTCAAAACCGCAGTGGTTGAATATCATATCCATCACCACCTTCAGCCCCTTGGCGTGGGCCTCGTCAACCAAGCGGCGATACTCCTCGTTGGTGCCGAAGCGCGGGTCAACGCGGTAGTAGTTGGTGGTTGCGTAACCATGATAGGTGTCGTTGGTAAATCCCACAGGCGAGTCGTTCTCAAGCACCGGGGTGAACCACAGGGCGGTAACACCCAACTCGTTCAGATAGCCTAAGTGCTGACGGATGCCCTCCAGGTCGCCACCATGGCGCACGCTGGGCTTGGTGCGGTCACATGTGTTGCTACGCATTCCGGCCACCACATTGTTGCTTGGGTCACCGTCGGCAAAGCGGTCGGGCATGAGCATATACAACACGTCGGCGTTGGTGAAGCCATAACGCTCCGTGCCTTTTTTCTCACGGGTCTTGAGGGTGTATTTCACCACTTTTTTCTGCTTGCCCTGTTTGAACTTCAGTTCCATCACGCCGGGCTGTGCCTGGCGTGTGTCGATATAGAGCAGCAGGTAGTTGGGCGAGTCGAGGCGAACCACACTGTCAACGCGTACACCTGGGTGGTCGATCGTCACTTCAGCATCACGGATGCCTTGGCCGTAGACCATCAACTGCACCGATGGCACGGCGTTCAATCCCACATACCAATCGGTGGGCTCAATGCGGTCGACCTTGATCGCCGCCTGCATAGTGGCAAGCACTCCCGCCACCAGCATGAGTAATATCGTTCTTTTCATCATGATTAAGAATTGTCTTGCTAATATCGATATTCTAGGAAGCCCAGTCATCTAGACAATCTAGAGCATCTAGTGCTTCTAGTTGTGGAAGATCAGCGCACTTTGGGCGGGGACGATGACAGTGTTGCCGTTGAAGGTGTCGAGCCCTGATTGCTCGATTTTGCCATTACGGCACACCACGGTGTAGTTGTCGCTGGGAACACTGATGGTGCGTGACTGCTTGTTGGCGTTAAGCACCACATAAATGTCTTTCCACTTGTCACCACCGGCGTGGTCCTTCAGGCGATAGGCTACCACCAGGTCTTGTGAGGGCAGGAATTCCAGGTGTTTTCGCACGAGCTCGGCATCACCTAGGTGGAAGGCAGGGTGGGCAAGTCGCATGTGAATCAAGCGGCTATAGTAGTCCATCACCTGCGGGTAGCGCCGCAAGTTCTTCCAATTCAGGTGGTTGATCGAGTCGGGGCTGTTGTAGCTGTTGTGCACACCCTTCTTGTCGCGCAACATCTCCTCGCCGCTGAGCATGAACGGCACGCCCTGCGAGGTCATCACTGCTGTTTGAGCTAGCAAGTCCAAGCGGATAAGCTCGTCCTCGGTGATGCCCTTGACGCTGGCGTGCAGGCGGTCGACCAGGCACATATCGTCATGACAACTCACATAGGAAATCATTTGCGTGGGTTGAGTGGCCCAAAACTTATCAGTGTAATTCACCTTTTTGAGGTTGACCTGCGGGTGCTTGATGGCTCCGACGATGCCAAATTTAACGCTCTCTTCATTGCCCTTCACGCCACCCAGAAACGCTGCTTTGTCATCGCCGTCCCACGGACCGCGCAGACCGTCACGAATCTCGTCGCTGAAGGCGGCGATGCCCGGCATCTGGCTGATGTTAGCCTTCATACCCAACTTCTCGTTTGGAATGGCGCAGCCACCAGCCGACCATCCCTCGCCGTAGATAAAGATGTCGCTCGGCAGGGCGGCACGGATGGCGTTCATTGTTTCAATGTCGTGGATTCCCATCAGGTCAAAGCGGAAACCATCAATGTGGTACTCATCAACCCAATGCTTGCAACAGTCTATCATGTACTGTCGCATCACCGCGCGTTCGCTAGCTGTCTCGTTACCGCAGCCACTGCCGTTGCTGTAACTGCCATCGGCAGCCTTGCGGTAAAAGTAGTCGGGTATTGTGCGCTGGAAGTTGCTGCCCATGATGTCGAACGTGTGGTTGAACACCACGTCAAGTATCACCTTGATGCCGGCGCGGTGCAGCGAATGCACCATCTGCTTGAACTCGCGGATGCGGGCTATGGGTTGCGCAGGGTCGGTCGAATAACTACCCTCGGGAACCCAGTAATTCACGGGGTCATAGCCCCAATTGTACTGTGGCTCGTAGAGGCGTGTCTCATCGACCGAGGCGTAGTCATACGACGGCAAGATGTGCACTGCGTTCACGCCTAGTTGGACAAGATGGTCCACAGCACGGCGCTCGGTCATTGCCAAGTATTTGCCAGGATAGATAAAGCCCCCCGATGCATCAATCGAGAAGTCACGATGGTGCATCTCGTAGATGACCAAGTCATTGGCGGGAATGTCGGGTCGATAGTCACGACGCCAGCCGCGTGGGTTGGTCTTGCGCATGTCGATAATGGCACCTCGTTGGCCGTTGATGCCCACGGCAAGCGCCTTGATACCAGGAGTCTCTCCCAGCCAGCGACCCTCCTGCTTGACGTTGAAGGTGTAGAACTTGCCCTGGAGGTCACCACGCATGTAGGCAATCCACTGGGCCAGCCAGATGTCGTTGTCTTGGGTGCGGCCCGCAAACGACATCTGGATGCTATCGATGGCTGTGCCACCGATGCCGCGGTCATAAATCTTGACCATCACTGCTTCGGCATTGGCCAGAGTGGCGAGTTTGAACTCGGTACCCCGTTTCCCATACTTCATCTCCGGCGCATACAGCCGGTGGATAGGAAACACTGCGGGGATGGCCTGACCTTGTAAACCGAACATCAGTATGACGAGTAAATAAACTAAACGTTTCAACTTCTTGGAAATTGAGAAATAAGAATGAAATATTAATTAACGGCCGCTCTTGTTAACCAGCTCACGCACCTTGACATTGAACGAATCGGCCTGCATCAGCTGCTCGATAGTCATGTGCATGCGCCAGCGCCAGTAGTGACGTGGGTTGGCGGGAATGTTGATGCGCTCACCGTTGGGGTCGGGCAGACGCAGACCCTCATCGATGGCAAGCCAGTCTTGAAGCGAGAGCAGACACAACATCGATGGTGAGTTCAGGTGGTTGGCAACGATGTCACGCGCCAGCCAGTCGGGCATCGGGTGCGGGGCTGCATCACCACGCCACAGCACGGTGTTGTAGTACTGCTGGGCACGGTCCCAGTCCTCGTCCCACCACTGACGTAGCGTGCTCATGTCGTGGGTCGAAATGGTTGCTACCGAGCGGTAGGGATTGTAGTTCAGGTTGCCGAAAACCAGCTTGTCGTCCTTAGGCATCGACTGGATTTCAAGGCTCAAGATGCGCAACTCGTTCATCACCCAAGCCACACAGTCAGGCACCATGCCCAGATCCTCGGCGCACACTAGCATGCGGGTGGCCTCGACCAGGCGAGGCAACTTTTTCATTGCCTCATGGTACCAGAAGTCGTTGTTGCGGCGGTAGTAATAATCGTTATACAGCCGGTTAAACGCCGCTTTGTCGTGGTCATACAGTGCCTCGTAGACAAAGTCGGTCTGTACAGCGATGCGGGGGTGGAACAGGTACGGGTTCTTGCGGTCGCGAACAAACAGCACATCACTGATGAGCGCATACAGGCCGTCGCGGATCCAGATGTCTTCCTCATCCTTGCGGCCGTCGAAGGCCTTTTCAATCTTGCGTTGTGTGTCATACTCAGGACGCATCCGGTAGATGTCGTCATGCACGCGCTCCACATAGCGCTCACGCACCTCCTGGGCATGCGGACCGAAGATGCGGTCCAGTACCCAGTCGGCGATAAACGGTTC
>JAEEVE010000255.1 GCA_016290765.1 Muribaculaceae bacterium | reverse complement strand
GGGTATGCCGCCAAATGGGCGTTAAAATTGCCAGTGGCGCCGCCGAATTTGCCGCTGATGGGTACTGCCTGCAGTTGCTTGAGTTGTTCTTCCAGGCGGTAGGCCACCACACGCATCTCCTTGCCCAGGCGCGTGGGCGAGGCGGGCTGGCCGTGCGTTTTGGCCAGCATGGCCACATCGTGCCAAGCCTCGGCATGCTCGTTGAGCCAATCGATGACCTGCTGCAGCTGCGGCACCAGCGACTCGCACAGCGCATCCTGGATGCTCATTGGCACCGACGTGTTGTTGATGTCCTGCGATGTGAGACCAAAGTGGATAAACTCCTTATAGGCACTCAAACCCATCTCGTCAAATTTCTCCTTCAACAGGTATTCCACCGCCTTCACGTCGTGGTTGGTGATGCTCTCGATGTCCTTCACACGCTGGGCATCGGCGAGGGTGAAGTGCCGATAGATATCGCGTAGGCATTCAAATGTGCTAGCGGGAACGTCGGCCAACGCAGGCAACGGCAACTCGCACAGGGCGATAAAGTACTCCACCTCCACCTTCACGCGATAGCGGATGAGGGCGGCCTCAGAGAAATATTTTGACAATTGTTCGGTCTTGCCGTGATAGCGCCCGTCAATCGGCGACACAGCGGTCAGTGCAGTCAGTTCAGTCATGACAATTTTCATGTTTGGTTTGATTTCGCTACAAAGGTACAAAAAATTGGCCATCTGCTTGCGCACATTGGCTTTTTTTCGTAATTTTGCACATATCATTCTAAACAAAGCATGACAATGAGACCCAAATTATTAATTACACTGCTTGCCGCAGTGATTTCGCTGGCGATGTCTGGTGAGGAATTCTATGATTTCAAAGTCAATGGCATTGCCTATAAGATTAATGAAGATGCACCAACAACTGTTTCGGTCACCAAGGAACAAGACCCCAACATTGCCGAAACGAACTACACCTCGTATGCCAACCTGACGGGCACGCTCACATTGCCTGAGCGGGTGACACACGATGGTGTGACTTATACTGTTACCGCAATCGGACTGGAGGCCTTTCAGGGCTGTGCCGGACTCACGGGCGAACTGGTGCTGCCCAAGACCATCACACTGATTGACCACTGGGCGTTCTACCAGTGTTCAGGTCTCACTGGCCATGTCGTCATCCCCGATGGAGTGACTATGGTAGGCTATGGTGCCTTCGGTGAGTGTGATGGCTTGCGGAGTGTGACCGTACCCGCATCGGTGCAGCAACTTGATCCAGGCTCACTGGATGCTCCTGGGCTGGAGGCTGTGGTTGTGTTGATGGATGACATCACCTCGATTGCTGCACGCTTCAAGCGTGGCATATTCCACTATACCAGTACGGGAGTTGACCTCTCGACATGTCGTCTGGTGGTGCCTGCTGTGGCGCAGCAGCAATATCAGGCATTTATCCCCTGGTGTGACTTTGAACATGTTGATCTGCTCGAGAATGTTGATGGGCAAGGCACTGTTGATGTGAGTGATGTCAACATGACGATTAACGCCATGCTGGGCAAGATCAGCGACCCGCAGGTTGTGACTGCGGCCGATGTCAATCGTGATGGAGCTGCCGATGTGTCTGATGTCAATCGCATTATCAATGCCATGCTGGGTAAGTACCCAAGATTGTGGGACAGTAGTGTGACCATCGATATGAGCGGCAGTTATGATACCGATATGGAGCAGTCAACCTACAATGGCGTGACTTTTGCCGAGTGGGCTGCACAGTATGGAAAGACAACGCAGTGCACAGGTATCAATATTGAAAGAATAGCACCGGGTATCTTCTTTTGCAACGACATTTTTGGAGGGTGCTATTCACAAATCCTCGATGCTGGGTTTATGTACTTAATGTCGTGCTATCTGAGGGTTGACAACGAGGGCAATGTCTCGTTGATGTCTAGTTATTGCCCAGCATGGGAATCAGGTTTGGGGGCGTTGACCGATGGCCACTATGATTCCGCAACGGCTACGTTGTCCTGCAATCTAATGTTTAACGGAAGACCATTCCACATTGTCTTGCGCCTCCCGTAATCGCTGAAAAGTCTCCCAAAACAAGGCAAATTGTTAATGGTTGTGAAAAATCAACCACGAATGCTTGCCGATTAAAAAACTTGTTCTACCTTTGCACCGCCTTTCTAGGAAAGGGGTGCTTAGCTCAGCTGGTTTAGAGCGCATCCTTGACAGGGATGAGGTCACCTGTTCGAATCAGGTAGCACCCACGCATAGGATAAGTAGTAATCGTTTCATAATTTTTGTGGGGGGGTGATTAGCTCAGTTGGTTCAGAGCATCTGCCTTACAAGCAGAGGGTCGGCGGTTCGAATCCGTCATCACCCACAGTCTCAGCGCAAGCTGGGACTTTTTTTATATACCTAAAACACCTGTTGTCCCTAGGCATATTTGCATCGTTTATGCTATTGGGGGACAACAGGTATATAGTTTCTTTAGAAATATTCACCCCTCAAGAGGGTGCATCATCATTTGCCGAGCATGATGTTAATCACTGCATTGACATCGCTGACATCGACTTGGGTATCGTTGTTCACGTTGGCGCTACCCGGGTAATCGCTGGCTTGTGCCTTGCCAAGCATGATGTTGATGATGATGTTCACATCGCTCACATCCACCTTGTTGTCGCCATTGATGTCGCCACGCATGATGAATTGAGTGATCGCAAGTCGGAACCCGGTGTCGTTGTCGGTAAAGGTCTCAGTTGTTGGTCCCCATGAATAACCCACCATACAGCTACTCGCTGGGGCATGCCATCCACCACCAAACACTTCAGTATGCTCTTGCACTATCTCATACACGTTGCCACTCATGTCATGGATACCAAGTTCGTTGGGCTTTTTGGTGCCCACGGTTTGTTTTTGGCTACAATTGTTTTTATACCATGCCACCTCATCAATGTTGTTGCTGCCGCTGTAGGTATAGTTATGACTCTTGTTTCCGCCCCGTGCCGCCCAGTACCATTCGTCGGAATCGGGCAAGCGGAACTGCAGATGAGTCATCCCATTCAGTTTGGTGATGAACTCTTGGCAGTCGTTCCATGAGATGTTCTCCACTGGCAGATTATCCCCCAGGTTGCCGCAGTAACTGCTGGGGTTCACACCTCCCATTACCGCCAGCCACAGGGCTTCGGTAACCTCGCACTCGCCTATATAGAAGGAAGGGATTTCATAATCATCGTTACCCTCTACTTCAACCATATAGAATTTAATGTTCCCTACAACTACCTCAACTGATGGAGCAACATTCGGGTCAGAGAAGTATCCTGGGCTATCAGAACCGCCGTCAATGCGTGCATATTCCTTATCGGTGTGACTTGCGTTGTAGATAGTTCCCCTGCCGCCCTTCAGTGACGTACAGCCATCGAACATTCCAGAAGAACTCATGACATGCTGGACAGTCCATCCGCCACCAGCATAGATTGTTTTCAACCGCGAACAGCCATTGAACATGTTTATCGTTTGGGTGCTATTGCGGGTGTCCCAGCCCGAGATGTCGAGCTCGACAAGGCTTGAGCAGTCTTGGAACATGCCATCCATTATGTAGACCTGAGTGGTATTGATACTCGAAATTTTGAGTGACTGCAGGCTGGCGCAAGACTTAAACATATTGTTCATGATATTCAAATTGCCCGTGTTCCAGCTCGAGAGGTCGAGCGAAGTCAGGTTTGAGCAGTTTTCGAACATTCCCGTCATGCTTGTGGCATTGCTGGTGTTGACTTTGCTCAAGTCCATGCTCGTGCAATTGCTGAATCCCTTGAACAGGTCCGTGCAATCGTCGGTAAAACTTACTTTATTAGTGGCAGTGACACTAGTGACGGCATTGGCGACCACATCGTCGCCCCACTTGTTATCCTTGTTAAAAACGCCATGGTTAAGCGTCAGTGTACCAGTGGTGCTGTCGTAGGTGTAGGGTGGCAATTTAGAGGAGAAGTAGCCCGGACAGGCGGAGCCACCGTCTATGCGGGCATATGTCTTGTCGGTATAGTCCCTATCGAAGGTCGTACCCATGTCGCCCTCTATGGAGGTACAGTTATAGAACATATCCCAAGATACGGTAACCTTCGCGGTACTCCAACCGTCACCGGCAAAGACGGTGGTCAAGTGTGTGCAG
>JAEEVE010000021.1 GCA_016290765.1 Muribaculaceae bacterium | reverse complement strand
GCTAGATTGACTACAGCACATCTACGACGTGCAACATTAGATACAGTCACAAATCACACAGTGCCACCCACCGCTCCGCGGTGTGCGGCACAATGTGTTTCGCACATATCCAAGTCTACGACTTGTCTTAATGTCCCCCACTATTTTGGAAGTGAGCACCTAAAGAGGAAATATATGTTTCGGGGGCAGGGGGACCAAAACTTGATGACTTTGATGCTAAAAAATCCCCACCAAAGCCATCAAATACTACATCTATTATCGGTTATTGCCATTCGCAGCAGGGTGAAGATGCCTTCGCGGCCCTCGTTCATGAGCAAGTCGAGGATGCTGAGGCGCGGCACAAAGCCGTAGCGGTGGGCCCATACCTGGTAATAAGGCACATCGGTGAGGGGGAGCGTGTCGGGTCGCTTCATGTCGATCTTGCCCCGCAGGTCAATGAAATTAAAAAAATCTTGGTGAGTAGATTGTGCACTGAATTGAATGGGCAGGTCCATAAACTCCACGATGAGTTGCTGCAGCTGCGTGTTCAGCTCCAACAAGTGGGTCTGGTGGCCGTCAACGATGATGGCCTCGAGTTCGGACGCGATGTGGTCAAAGTAGGGTGTGCGGCCATAGGCCGAGTAAAGCGCGCCCCAGTGCAGTCGACGCCAGTTGCCATGCTCACTGATGCGCACCTCGCGCATGGGCGTGACCATGTTGTGCGTCTCCCCCACCAGCGGCACCGTGAGTTGTTGCACCCCGTTCGGGCCCTCGATGGCATAGCGGTGATGGCTGTGGCGCAACGGCAAATGTCGCTCCTCAGGGTCAATGTAGACCGTCCCCGCCGCCAATGCCGCCGCCCAATAGCGCACACTGCCTGGACACATGCTCCCGGTAATGAGAGTTGTTCCCCTGGCGAGGGTGTTACTTTCCATTCTCGACTGATTACTTGAAACTCTCTCGGTCAGGGTTCGGAATTCTTAGGATGCGGTTCCAACGAATGCCGCCGTTAAACAACGAGTGGTCCTTGTCAAACGAAATGAGGATGATGTTGGGCGTGCCCACGATGTGGTCCTCGGGCACGAAGCCCCAGTAGCGCGAGTCAAGCGAGTTGTCGCGGTTGTCACCCATCATCCAGTAATAGTCCATCTTGAAGGTATACTTGTCGGTCTCCTTGCCGTTGATGAAGAATTTCCCGTCCTTCACCTCGAGTGTGTTGCCCTCATAGTTGCGAATGCAGCGCTCATACTTGGGCAGGTTCTCGGCCGTCAAGTGGATGGTCATGCCTTTCTTGGGAATCCACAACGGGCCGTAGTTCTCGTGTGTCCAGCCATAGTCATGGCCCACGGGGTAGGTAATGATGCTCTCGCTGGGGTCAGCGACCATGCGCTCTACCGTGCGCACCCACGGATAGGATTCAAGCTGTGCCTTCATCGCCTGGGTCAAGGGCAACAAGTAGTCGCTGCCGCTGCCTTGCAGCATGTGGCGGTGGTCAACACTGATGCCCAGCTCCTCAAACGTCAAGTCGTCAATCATGCGGCCGTCGGTGCCCACATGGTAAAAGTACTGCACATGCTCGGGCTGCGGTAGCGGCTTGCCGTCGATATAGACAATGCCGTCGCGTATGCTCAGCCAGTTGCCCGGCAGGCCCAGGCAACGCTTCACATAGTTCTCGCGGCGGTCTACCGGACGATAGATCACCTCGCCAAAGCGGTCGGGATTGTTCCAGATGGCATCACGGCCAAATTCCAGGCACTGAGTGTAATAATCGGGATTCTGCGACATCAGCGCCACCGTGTCGCCCGCGGGGAAGTTAAACACCACGATGTCGCCACGCTCCACACTGCGCAGGCCCTTCAAGCGATGATAGACCAGCTGTGGCTTGTCGATATAGCTCTTGCAGTTGAAGAACGGCAAGGTGTTTTGTGCCAGTGGGAAGTGCAGCGGCGTCTGCGGCACACGGGGGCCGTATACCACCTTGTTCACCCACAAGAAGTCGCCCGTGAGCAATGTTTTCTCGAGCGAGGATGACGGAATCTGGTAGTTCTGTCCCACGAACAGGAACAGGAAATAGACCAGCACCAGGGCATAGACAATGGCGTCAATCCAGCTGCACAGCGTGCGCAGCGACTTGTTCTTGATGCCCTTCCAGCCGCCCCAGGGGATGAACTGTGTCAGGTAGATGTCGGCCAGCAGCGGCAACGCCAGCAACAACCAAGGGTTGCCCATCCAACATACCCATCCCAGGAAAATCGCCGCCACCACGCCGAAGCGTGCCCAGCGAGTCCCCTTCACGCGTGCCAGGCGCTCGCGCAGCGAGCCCGTCTGCGGCACATAGTCCTCATGCTTATTCTTGTTTTTTTCTTCGCTCATGATCGATTCAAAATTTGGCTGCAAAGGTAGTTCTTTTAATTCATAATTCATCATCCATCATTCATAATTTTTGTTGATGCCCCTCACTTTTTGTTAATGGATTCTTATAGAGTGCCATATGCCCGTCGTTTGTAGTCCTCAAGTTTGGGCAGACAGCCAAAGGCGTCGAGTAGCGGCTGGATGTCGCCAAAGACGGCGTTGAAGAACGGCAAGCGATACTTGTTGGGCATCATTGCCATGGTGGCAATGTCCCAACAGGCGGCGGGCGGATAAAAAATGGGGTGCATTGATGCATGGCTTGTCGCTCGAATGTGGTTTGCTCGAACGAGAGGCAAACAAAATAATTAAACTTATTATTTTGATTTGCGCTCAATTTGCAGTACCTTTGCAGTCCTAGAAAATCTGAAAACTGACCCTTGAAAATTGATAACTCTATATTGCGGGCGCACTTGGCGATGCTCCTGACGATGGTGCTGTTTGGGCTGATGTCGCCGTTTAGCAAGGATGCGATGAACAGCGGGCTCACGGGGCCGCAGCTGGCGACATTGCGCATCTGCGGCGGCACATTGCTTTTCTGGCTCTCATCGCTGTTCTTGCCGTGGCATCATGTGTCACGGCGCGACTTGCTGCGGCTGGCGGTGGCCAGCATCTTCGGCGTGGTGCTCTCGCAGGGCGGCCTCATCATGGGCATCAGCCGCACCTCGCCCATCAACGCGACGATGGAGATCACCGCACAGCCCATCTATGTGCTGGTGCTGGCGGCCATCATCCTGCACGAACGCATCACCCCGCGCAAGGCTGCTGGCGTGCTCTTGGGCTTTGCCGGTGCCGCCACGCTGGTGCTGATGAACACGGGCAAGGGCGGCCCCCAGGCAAGCATCGTGGGCGACCTGATGGTGCTGGGCTCGCAGGTGGCGTTTGCCCTGTATCTGACGATGTTCCTGCCGCTCATTCGCCGCCTTGACCCGCTCACGTTCAACCGCTGGATGTTTACCTTTGGCAGCCTGTTGTTGCTGCCGTTCACTGCCGCCGACATGGTGCAACTCGACTGGTCGGCGGTGAGCACCCGCACCTGGGCCGAGGTGGCCTACATCATCGTGTGCTGCACCTTCATTTGCTTCCTGCTGGTGGTCTACTCGCAGCGACGGCTGCCCAGCACTGTGGTGAGTTCCTACAACTACATTCAACCCGTGGTCACGGTGGTGGCGAGCCTGATGATGGGTCTGGCCGTGCTGCAGTGGCAACATGTGCTGGCGGCAGCCCTCATCTTCACTGGCGTGTGGCTGGTGATTCACGCCCGCAAAGCGACTTGACCTACCAAATCATTTGGTTCTTTCTTTATTTTTTTTTTAATTTTGCAGCGACGATTATTCTTGATTAATAATATTGCAATGAAAAAAGTTTTACTACTACTGATTGCGTTGATGCCACTGGCGATGATGGCAGAGCAACGCACAGCGAATGAGGCCCAAGCGGTGGCGGCAAGTTACTTGAACGCCAACGCTCCGCGGCGCCTGCCGGGGGTGAGCGCTCATGCCCCAAGTCTCAAACTTGCCATGACAGCGACCAACGATGCCGAGCAAGTTGATTACTACGTGTTTAACAATGGTGTCGACCAGGGCTTTATCGTCATTGCAGGCGATGACAAGGCGGTGCCGGTGCTGGGCTACAGCGACGAGGGCACCTTTGATGCCGACTATATCCCCGACGGCTTACAGTACATGCTCGACTGCTATGCCGAGCAGATGCAGTACCTGCGCTCGCATCCGCTGAGCGCCGCTGCCACCGAGCACCCGCAGTTTGACATCAGTGTCACACCATTGCTCACGTGCAACTGGAATCAGAACGCTCCCTTCAACGACCTGTGCCCCACCTATGGTGCCGAGAACACTCATGCCGCTTCGGGGTGTGTGGCGACGGCCGCCGCTCAAATCATGTATCACCACAAGTGGCCCCAGCAAGGTACAGGCAGTCACAGCTATATCTGCAACGTGAATCAAGAAGGCGAGCAGACGCTGAGTGCCGACTTCAACACCACCTACGACTGGGGCAATATGCTCGACCAGTACATGACGGGATGGACCGCCCAGCAGGGCAGTGCCGTGGCCAAGTTGCTGTATCATGTGGGTGTGGCTGCGGATATGGAATATGGCAGCAGCAGTTCAACGTCTCCTTACGCCATGATGGAGTGCATGCGCAACAACTTTGGTTACAACAAGGCCATGCGGCTTAACCTGCGTGGCCTGATGAACATCGCGCAATGGGACAGCCTGATTCAAGAAGAGTTGCGCAACTCGCGCCCCATGGTTTACACGGGCTACACGCCGCGATCAGGTGGAGGACACACCTTTGTGCTTGATGGCTGTAATGCCGATGGCTATTACCACTTCAACTGGGGATGGGGCGGCCGCAGCAATGGCTATTTCCTGATCACCGTCCTCAATCCTCGTGACCAGGGTATAGGCTCTTTTGAGGGAGGGTATAACTCGGCGCAGTCGATGGTGACAGGTATTTATCCCGATCAGGGCGAGCCCGCTCCTGAAAAGTACTTTGAGATCTTCAATGAATATTATAAGGCAGGAGTCGACCAGGTGAACCTGGGCGAAAGAGCCCCCATCGAGGTTGCCACATTGATAATCAATGGCTATGGCTACGGGCTTAAAACGGCTGTTTATATAGGCTTTTGCTTGACCAATGAGGCAGGACAAAGGGTGGACTTCACCTCTCAGAATTGTTACAATTACAACTTGTTTTTCGGGTCAAGATACAAGTTTTTAATGCCTGATCATCCTTTACACTATACCCCATCGTCCACGCTTGCCGATGGCAACTACAAGCTGTGGCTGATGTATAAGGAACCCACCAGCATGAGCAATTATCTTGCCGTGCCACATGGCCCCACCTTTGCTGGCTACATTAGTGCGAAGGTAGAGAATGGCGTGATGCACTTCAGCGTCCCCGAAGCACCCGCCGGCGACCTCATGCTCTACAATTTCTCGGCCCCCGATTGTATTGGCACTGGCTCGCCCTTTGACGTCAACGCCACCATCGTCAATCAGGGCGACGAGTATTACGACAACGTCTACTTTGCCATCTTCAAGGATGGAGAGACGGAAATGATTGCCGATGGCATTCAAGTAGATATAAAAAAGGGAGGCCGTGTGTCGTTCAAGAGTTCGCTAACGGCTCCCTCGCAGCCTGGGGAATATGAGCTGGTCGTTCTCGACAAGAACCTGTCTCGGATAGGTACCTCTCTCACTCTCCAGGTGGTTAACAGCAGCAACGAGAACCTGACTATTGTCACCCCTCTTCAGGTCTACGATTTCTACATGGAAGTTGACAATGTGGGTGGCACTGCGGTAATAGGCAATAGCGGCACGGTTGACTATGTGGGTCCCATTCAGTACATGATTCTCAATGACGATGGCTCGTCGGTGCGCCAATCGGGCAACACCGATGTCGTCACCATTCCTGCAGGCGGCAGCCAAGAGGTGAACATCAAGACTGTCTTTGAGGGCATCCCAGGATTGACCTATAATTTGTGCCTGCGCAACTTGAGGTATCCCAACACCTTCTCCATCTGGGGCGACATGAAATCATTCCAACTCAACTCCCCCCCGTCAACGACCACTCTGGCTAAGATTATTGCCGATGGATATGCGGCTGAGTACCTGGTTGCCGACAATCTTACCATCGTCGACACTCATGCGCCCAGTGTTTTTGCCACCGATGGCTTTGGCTCATGGATCGAGCTCAAGTGTGGCGAGTATTTCAGCGCTGTGAATGCGATGAAGGCATTAAAGGCGGGCACGGTGAAGGGCAACTATGCGGTAATCGACGGCAATCCTTCGATCACCTTGCTCGGACTTCCCGAGGCAGGCAACGAGCAGGAAGTGGGCACGATGGTCGACTTGAGCCAGACATTCACTCCGGTGGCCACTCAGGTGATCGACTTCTCAGGCTTCTACTTCGTTGAGAATGGCACTCCCGTCATTCGCGCCTATGATGGAGCCGATGGCGACTTGGGAGCACGTGTCGAGATTTCGACGCAGTGGCTCTCCACCACTCCTGCTTTTGTCCAGGGTAACTGCTACACCCTGCGTGGTGTGGCCATGAGCAAGCCTGCGACAAGCGGCAAACCGCAGCTCAGGGCTCAGGGCGGTGCCAACTTTGACAACTTTGTTGTCTATCTCACCAAGGCCCCCGATGTTGTCACTGCAGTCAGCAATATCGCTGACGATCATGTGGGCATAGGCGTTGCCAGTGGAGTGCTCACGGTTACAGGGGCTAAGCGCATCAAGGTCTACAATGCGGCCGGCGCTCTCGTGAGCACCAGCGCCATCACCCGCCTGCCAGCCGGTGTCTACATCGTTGTTGCCGATGCCAAGTGCCAGAAGGTGCTGGTGAGATAATTTTTGCGGGACACTTTGACATATACCAAATAATCTGATAATTGTTATGAGAAAACTTCTACTACTGACGATTGCGTTGATGCCACTGGCGATGATGGCAGAGCAACGCTCAGCGAATGAGGCCAAAGCGGTGGCGGCAAGTTACTTGAACGCCAACGCGCCGCGGCGCCTGCCGGGGGTGAACACTCAGGCTCCCAATCTGTCGCTCGAAATGACGGCTGTCAACAGCGTCAGGCAGGTTGACTACTATG
Source organism: Muribaculaceae bacterium (assembly GCA_016290765.1). Lineage (GTDB taxonomy): Bacteria > Bacteroidota > Bacteroidia > Bacteroidales > Muribaculaceae > Sodaliphilus. Next base: position 12,776 of record JAEEVE010000021.1, on the reverse strand, counting down.
TGTTCAACAATGGCACCGACCGCGGGTTTGTTATTGTCTCGGGCGACGACAAGGCGGTGCCCGTGATGGGCTACAGCGACAAGGGCACCTTTGATACCAACCATATCCCCGACGGCTTGCAGTACATGCTTGACTGCTATGCCGAGCAGATGCAGTACCTGCGCTCACATCCGCAGAGCGCCCCTGCTGCGCCACGTCAGCAGTTTGACATCAGTGTCACGCCGTTGCTCTCGTGCAATTGGAACCAAGATGCCCCCTTCAACAACCTGTGCCCCACCTACGGCCCCCAAAACACTCGTGCCGCGACTGGATGTGCGGCAACAGCGGCTGCTCAAATCATGTACTACTACAAATGGCCACAGAAAGGCATCGGTTCGGAAACCTATACCTGCAAAGTGAATGACCAGGACGAGCAGACGTTGAGCGCCGACTTTGGCAGCACCACCTACGACTGGGAAAACATGCTTGACAACTACGTGGGAAGCTATAACGAGGCCCAGGGCAATGCTGTCGCCACTCTCATGTATCATGTGGGCGTGGCTGCACACATGAAATATGGCGACAACAGCGCGGTTTCCGCCCCCAGGATAGCAGAGGGCATGGCCAACCATTTTGGCTACAACAAGCGGGCAGTTACTTATATGCGTCCGAGTTTCCCTGCAGCGGAGTGGGACAGCATCATTTTGGCTGAATTGCGCAATGCCAGGCCCATTCTCTTCTCGGGTTTCACTCCCCAGGAGGGAGGCCACGCTTTTGTCCTCGACGGATGCAACACCGATGGCTATTACCATTTCAACTGGGGATGGGGCGGCATGAGCAATGGCTATTTTCTCACTTCTATTCTCAGCCCTAGCGATCAGGGCATTGGTTCTTATGAGGGAGGCTATACTATCTCTCAAATGATTGTCACCGGCTTGTATCCCGACCCTAACAGTGAGCCTCCTGCCGAAGGGAAGTTTGCCGAGTTGATTTGTGAGGATTTCCGTCCTGTAGTCAGTCAAATGAATCTGGGCTCTCAAGCGTCATTCGACCTCAGGCACATGATGGTTAACGCCTATGGTTATCCAACAACTGTCACAATACTAATAGGCTACATATTGACCGACGCCGACAAAAATACCATAGACTTCGACGGCGATAATATCTATAGCACCACCATATCGTTGGGCACTAGTTTTCATTACATTACCAGTGACGGTAGCGACTTAAAGTACAAAGCTCCTGCCTCTCTTGCCAATGGCGATTATCAGTTGAGGTTGGCCTTTAAGATTAACGATGGCAGCATGGCCGAATACCAGTTTGTTACGCCTGCTTGCAACGCGGCTGGCTACATCAACGCCAAGGTGAGGGATGGCGTGATGTACTTTAGTATTCCCGAGTCTCCTGCTGGCGGCAACCTCAGTCTCTCCAACTTGACGGCCCCCGATGTTGTGGGCTCAAAATCCAAGTTTAACGTGAGCGCCACCATTGCCAACGAGGGAAAAGAGTACAACGATAGCGTGTATTTCGCTTTCTTTAAAGATGGGGCGTCGGTGAAGGTTTCGCCGGGCGTTGGCCTCTCGCTGATTGCAGGCGACAATGTGTCGTTCACCACAAGTATCGAGGCTCCTGCCGAGGTTGGCGACTACGAGCTCAAGGTGCTCGACAAGAACCATCATGAGTTTGGTGGCTCAAAGGCAGTAAAGGTTCAACGCAGTTACAACTTCTACTTGACGATTGGCAATCAGCTTCAAGTGAACAGTTACTACATGGATGCCGACAATGTGGGAGGCACAGCGGTAATCAACAATACCGGTTCTGGCGACTTTGTGGGGTCTCTTCCTTTCATGATCACTGATTTCGAAGCAAAGCAAGTGATAGTTAGTGGCTACTCCGATGTCGTGTCAATTCCTGCTGGCACTAGCGCTACAGTTAATGTCAGGAAGTACTTTGAGGGTGCTCCTGGAATCATCTATCTGATGAGTTTGTGCGACATTGCCGCCTCCACTGGCACGGTGTGGGGCAACATGGTGCCTTTTGAGGTCAACTCGCCATCGCCCATTGTGCCGCTAGCCAAGGTTATTGCCAATGGCGAAGCCGGGCAGTATTGCATTGGCGACAATCTGATTGTCGTTGACACTCATGCGACCAGCCTCTTTGTCACCAACGGTCATGACTCGTGGGTTGAACTCAAGGGTGGCGACAATTTCAATGCCCTTAGCGCCATGAAGGCATTCAAGACCGGCACGGTGTACGGCAACTTTGCGATGACCGATGGCAATCCCTCTATCACCCTGACCAAACTTCCCGAGGCGGGCAACGAGCAGGAAGTGGCCACGTTGGTCGACTTGAGCCAGGATTTCACTCCCGAGCCCACTCAGGTGATCGACTTCTCAGGTTACTACTTCGTTGAGGATGGCACTCCAGTCATTCGCGCTGAAGTTGGTGCCGATGGCGGAAAGGGTGCGCGCATCGAGTTCTCAACTCAGTGGCTGTCCGCTGCTCCCGCTCTTGTCCAGGGCAAGCACTACACCCTGCATGGTGTGGCCATGCGCAAGCCTGGGACAAGCGACACGCCACGGCTCACGGCACAGAGCGGCGCCAACTTTGACAACTTTGTTGTCTACCTCACCAAGGCACCCGATGTCAGCTCAGCTGTCAGCAATATCGCTGACAATCGTGTGGGCATTAGCGTTGCCGGCGGTGTGCTCACGGTCACAGGGGCTAAGCACATCAAGGTCTACAACACGGCCGGCGCGCTCGTGAGCACCAGCGCTGTCACCCGCCTGCCTGTTGGCGTCTACGTCGTTGTGGCCGATGCCAAGTGCCAGAAGGTGCTGGTGAGATAAGTGAGCAACGACCAAGAGGAAAGTGTCAAAAATCAGGGGTCAATAGCACAAGAACTATTGACCCCTGATTGTTTGCGTCAGCAAGCCTTCACAGCCTTACTTGACGGGACGGATGGTGATGGCGTAACCGCCGCCAGCCACCGAACGCAGCTTGAGCGTGGTCTTTGCATCAACCTTCTTCTTGGTGATGACGTAAGCCTGCGGGTTGGTGCGGTAGTTGGCATCCTTGGCGTCGGCATAGATGGTTGCCTCATACTTGCGGCCCTTGTCGAGGAAGTCGAGCTTGATGACCGAGTTGAAGTCCTGCTTGCCGGCGACGTTGCCCACAAACCATGCGTCGCTGTTCTTGTCCTTGCGGGCAATGGTGACATACTCCATGGGTTCGGCCTCAAGGTAGATCGAGCGCTCCCACTCGACGGGTACGTCCTTGATAAACTGGAAGGCATCCATGTGCTTGAGGTAGTTCTCGGGCAGGTCGGCGGCCATTTGCAGCGGGCTGTAAAGTGTCACATAGAGCGCGAGCTGGCCGCAGATGGTCGACAACACTTTCGAGTCGTTGTCGGGTGAGAAGGTGCTCAGGTCCATCTCAAAGATGCCGGGCGTGTAGTCCATCGGGCCGCCCTGCAGGCGTGTGAACGGCAAGATGGCGGTGTGGCCAGGCTGAGTCCCGCCGAATGCTTGGTACTCGGTGCCACGTGCGCTCTCGTTGCCAATCAGGTTGGGCCATGTGCGGCAAAGGCCGGTGGGACGCACTGCCTCGTGCGCATTGACCATGATGTGATGCTTGGCGGCCTGCTGGATGGCGTAGAGGTAGTGGTTGACCATCCACTGGCCGTAGTGATATTCGCCACGCGGGATGATGTCGCCCACATAGCCGCTTTTGACCGAATTGTAGCCGTAGCGGTTCATCAGCTGATAGGCTTCTTCGAGATGGCGCTCGTAGTTGCGCACGCTCGACGAGGTCTCGTGGTGCATCATCAGTCGCATGCCCTTGCTGTGCGCATAGTCGTTCAGCGCCTGGATATCGAAGTCGGGGTAGGGGGTCACGAAGTCAAAAACATAGTCCTTCGAGTTGCCGAACCAGTCCTCCCAACCTTCATTCCAGCCCTCAATGAGCAGTTGGTCAAAGCCATGCTCTGATGCAAAGTCGATGTAACGGCGCACATTGGCGTTGTTGGCTCCGTGCTTGCCGTTGGAACGCAGCTGACGATAGTCGGTCTCGCCAAGCTTGACGCTGGGCAACTCGTCGGTGTAGGCCCACGAATGTGCTCCAGAGATCAGCTCCCACCAAACACCCATATATTTTACGGGCTTGATCCACGAGGTGTCCTCAATCTTGCAAGGCTCGTTGAGGTTGAGAATCAGGCGTGAAGCCAATACATCGCAGGCGTTCTCGGTAACCATGATGGTGCGCCACGGTGTGTGGCACGGCGTCTGCATGTAGCCCTTGTTGCCCTGGGCGTCGGGGGTGAGCCAGGCACGGAATACCATGTTCTGGTCGTCGAGGTTCAGGCTCATGCAAGGATAGTCCACCAGAGCGGCCTCATGCAGGTTGATGTAAAGCCCGTCGTCGGTCTTGAGTTGCAAGGCCGTCTGGACACCGGTGCGGCTGAATTGTGTTTGGGATGAGTTGGGGCAGATGGCACCGTCAAACAGGCCACGAATCTCGCTCAAGCGCGAACGTGTGTACTCATACTCTTGGGTGTCGTAGTCGCCTCCTATCCACCAGGCGGTGTGGTCGCCTGTCATGGCAAACTCAGTGCGCTCCTCGGCGATGACAAAGTAGTTTAGGTTCTTTTGCTGCGGGAACTCGTAGCGGAAGCCCACACCGTCGTCATAGACGCGGAAACGCACCACCATCTGGCGGCCCGACTCGCGTTGCTCGAGCGTGACGGCCATCTCGTTGTAGTGGTTGCGGATGGCGGTCTCCTCGCCCCACACGGGACGCCAAGTCTCGTCGAAGGTGGCGTGATCGCTCTTCGACACATGGAAACCGCTGCACAGCGACACCTGCTGCGGCTTGACGTGGGTCTCTTCAAAGTTGTTGAACTCGCCCGTGCGCTTGCCCACCAGGTCAAATCCCAATAGACTTGGCTTAATTACGGGTTTACCCTTGAATGTCACATCGTAGTAGGCCTTGCCGCTACGCACATCGAGGCGCGCCACCACGTTTCCGTTGGGCGATGTCTCGGTCAGGCTATTGTCGGCGGCATAGGCGCCCAGCGCCAACAATGCCACCATCACTGTCATTGTAACGAAATGTTTCATTGCTTGTCAAAGTTTTATTTATGGGGGCAAAGATAGTGTAAACCGAGCGAAATACAAAACAAAAATCATTTTTTTGTTGTCAACCCGATTCGGAATTAGTCCCGGGAACTAGCCAGTTATCGTTCCGCCAGACGGCACGATTTCCGTGTTATTTGGGTCTTTCAGGATGTTGCATCCTGGAGTGATTTTTGTGAGGTAGATTGTCGTAGCGCGATAAAAGGGGATATAATGTTTCAAAACAATCTCTAAACATCTTATTTTCAATGCGTTAAAAACACGCAAAAAGAGCTTATTGTTACTGTTTTCAAGCAGAAAATGAGGTAAAAGTGAGTTTTTGTCGTAGTGGTTGTCGTAGTTCTGTAGTAGTGTTTTCCGTTCTATGTGTCGCGTTTATAGTACCTTTGCGGTAGCAAAAGCGGCGGCGCCGAAATGCCCCGTTTGCCGATGCCTAAAACTAGAAAAATAAACTTAAGTTTAACCTTTTAATAAATCGTTTATGAAGAGAATTCTTACTATGGTCTTTGCCGCTATGGCAGTCATGACCATGTGGGGCCAAACCAACCTGGCCCTGAATCAGCCTTCAATTGCCACATCAGGTGTCGCTAATGTCGGCAATGATGGCAACACAGGTTCCCGTTGGGAGTCGGCTCATGGCGTTGATCCACAGTTGTGGCAAGTGGACCTGGGTGAAGCGCAGGACTTCAACACCATCGTTATCACCTGGGAAGGTGCCTACGGCAAGACCTTCCAAATTCTGGGTGGCAACACCGTGGATGCTGATGGTTGGATCACCGATGGCGTGGTTCTTACCTCGATTGAGGGTCAGTCCCTCAGCGGTTTCCCCTATGTGCAGAGCTTGACGCTGCCCAACACTGCCCATTATCGCTATGTGCAGTTCAAGGGCATTGAGCGTGGCACACCCTATGGTTACAGTTTCTGGGAGTTTGAGGTCTTTAATCTCACTGAGGCTCCCGTATTGACAACGATGACCCTCACGGCTAGCGGCAATCAGGTGGAGATTGGCAAGACGATTAACCTAACGCTCGCTGGTTTTGACCAGTTGGGAGCACCTATTGCTACCGGTGATGTGACCTATGTGTTGAGCAATCCCTCGGTGGGCGCTGTCGAGAATGGTGTGTTCACGGCCGCTGCCGTGGGCGAGACCACTATCAAGGCCGTCAGCGGCGAGGTCGAGTCAAATGCAGTGACTGTCAAAGTAATTGGCGGTCAGAAAATAGACCTGTTCACCGACTGGCAGTACCGTATCTACAATCTAGGCTTAGCTCAGAGCAATAGCAAGGATGGAGCCTTTGACCAGAATACGACTGGTAGTGAATGGAATTTGTTGGGTAAGGAGACGGGTGCCGATGAGGCTAGCCGTACTTATGACGTTGGCTTTATTGCCGACTTGCGTGGCATTTATGATCTCTCTAGTATCTCTATCACTTTTGAGGGTGCTTGCTCAGAGGAATTCACCTTGGCGTTTGCGGGTGAGGATGGCGTGTTTGGCGATGCCGCATTTAATGGAGGAAAACCAGGCATCAATCCTCACACCGAGACCTTCGACTGCAGTGCCTTCACAGGTGTGCGCTACGTCAAGTTCCTTAGCACCAAGGCCGCCACGCAGTGGAGTGTCAAGATTTATGATTTCTCAGTCATTGGCACGCTCGTGAGCGCAGTGACCGATACCGAGGCTCCCGTTATCACCAGTGCTGAGGCCGATGCCGATGCAGCCACCGAAACCAGCGTGACAATCAACATCAACGCCAGCGACAACTCGTCGAAATTCTTGGCATACAGCATCAACAACACTATTTATACTCCAGGTGAAGGCAATAGCATTGTCATTGAGGGTCTGAATGGTGGAACCCAGTATAATTTTGAGGTTGTCGCTATCGATGCCTTCAACAACCGTTCGGAGGCCGTGACCGTGACCGCACAGACGAGTGGTGATGTGTTTATTCTTACCGCTGCTCCCGCGCCCACGCACGAAGCTGCCAATGTGGTGTCGATTTACAGCAATGCTTACGAACCCGCCACTGCATACTGGATTGGTGGATGGGGACAGACTACTCAGACCGCTTTTGAGACTGTCGACGGCGATGAGATGTATGTATTTACCAACTTCAACTACCTGGGCTTCGAGTACAATCCCATTGACCTGAGTGAAATGGAGTACTTGCACCTTGACGTGCTGCCCATGCAGGAGATGCGTCTGGGCGTGACCCCGATTCTGCAACCTGGTGGTGGCGCACCCAACACCGAGCAACCCACGTCGGTGGGTGAACTGACCCCGCGTCAGTGGAACAGCATCGATCTGCCGTTGAGCACGTTCGACACGCTCGACTTCACCAGCGCATTGAGCCATCAGTTCAAGTTTGACACCAATGGTGGTTCAACAGCCGACAAGCTCTACATCGACAACCTGTACTTCTGGAAGAACGCTTCGACCGAGCCCGTGCTTGGTGATGTCACTGGTGATGGCAAGGTGGATGTGAGCGACGTGAACGCTGTCATCAACATGATGCTGGGCAAGGCTACGATGGATCCCAATGCAGATCTCAATAATGATGGCAAGGTGGATGTGAGCGACGTGAACGCCATCATCAACATCATGCTGGGCAAAGGTCTTGTGACTGATTAATCAGCATTTTAAAACCCAAGATACAAGCCTATCTATTCATATAAAAACAAAACAACTCTAAGTCTAATAAGTGTGGGGCGACCGCAAGGCCGCCCCACTTTTTTAAGGGGGTATGTAATAATGCGGTTATGGCTGAAAATCCCCCTCTAAGCTAGAGGGGGTGCCCCGAAGGGGCGGGGGCGTGTGTCGACGATAAATAATCGACAACCAGCCTGTTATCACACACTCCTCCGTCGCTTCGCGCCACCTCCCCTAACTTAGGGGAGGAACTTTCTCCCAACCACTTTTAATTATTGCACACCCTCTTTAGAAATTATGTCAGCAATCACTTGAACAGCAAGGGCACGAACTGGGTGAGGTAACGACGCCAGTTGCGCCACTCATGGCCACCGGTGGTCTCGACATAGGTGTAGCGATGCCCGGCGCGGTCAAGCAGGGCACGGTACTGCTCGTTGCTGCGATACAGGAAGTCGTTGCTGCCGATGCCAATCCAGTAGAGTTTCAAGTCCTTGTTGAACTGTGTGGCGAGTTTCTGCTCAAGGTTGTCGTAGATGGGCGAGTGAACGTCGCGGCCCGGACGGATGGCGGCGGAGAACAGCCCCACATAGCCGAAGTCCTTGGGTTGGTTGGCACTGATGTAGAGCGAGTGGAATCCACCCATCGACAGGCCGGCAATGGCGCGCCCCGACTGCTTGCGGATGGTGCGGTAGTGCTTATCGACATAGTCCATGATGTCGTGGAACGACGACTCGAACGAGCCCTCCATCCATTGCTCATGGGCAAATGTGGGTGTCACCAGGCCGCGCTGGTCGCTGCCGGGAGCGGCATGCTCGTCGACATTGCCGTTGGGCATGACCACAATCATGGGCACTGCCTTGCCCCAGGCGATGAGGTTGTCGAGCACCTGGGCCGCCTGGCCCTGGTGCAGCCATGCCGTCTCGTCGCCGCCCGAGCCGTGCAGCAGATAGAACACGGGATAGCGCTGTTTGCCCTGCTCGTAGCCAGCGGGCGTGTAGACCATCATGCGGCGGCGCTTGCCCACGGTGGGTGAGTCATACCACACCGCGCTGACATTGCCATGAGGAACGTCCAGCGCCTGATAGTAGCGGCTCTGCGCACCGTCGACAAAGAACATGTTCTTGGTCGTTGCCACATCGCGCATGATGTACACATTGTCGGGGTCGAGCGTCTTCACGCCGTCTACCACATAGTTATAGAGGTACAGGTCGGCCGCCAGCGGCTGGGTGGTGTGTCGCCAGATGCCCGCCGTGTCGCGCTCCATCGCCACGGGCTTGTCAAAGTCGAGCTGCAACTCCACCTGCTGGGCCTGTGGGGCCTTGATGGCAAAACTCACCGTGTTGTCGCCATGCACTTGTGGCGAACCCTTGGCGCCACCGAATAACTCTTGCTGGGCACTCATCGTGAGTGCCATCGTCGCCATGAAGGCTAGGAATACAATCTTTTTCATCACATTTCAGGTTGTTTTTTGTGGCGCAAATATAGTAATATTCTGACAAAAATACCGCATGATTCGCCAAAAATCACTAACTTTGCACCAATCATGACACTCCAACAACTGAAACTGACTTGTGACGCACCGGGCATCGGCGTGGTGCAGACACTGCGGGGCGAGGTGGAGCCACGCAACCCCTACTCGCAATGGAACCTGTGTGACTACACGGGCGATGACGCCTTGCGCGTGCTCAATGCCCGATTGACCTTCTGCCAGCAGATGGGCATCGACTTGGACCAGCTGGTGATGCCGCGACAGAGCCACACCACCCATGTGGCGGTCATCGACCAGGATTTCTTCGACGCCGACATCGCCCAACAGGAGCAGCTACTCAATGACATCGATGCCCTGGTGACGGCCCTGCCGGGCATCTGCATCGGGGTGAACACCGCCGACTGCGTGCCCATCGCCCTGGCTGACCCCACCCACGGCATTATCGCCATCGCCCATGCGGGCTGGCGAGGCACCGTGGGACGCATCGCACAACGCACAGTCGAGACGATGTGCCGCCTTGGGGCCACCCCCGCCGACATACACGCCACCATGGGAGCAAGCATCTGTGCTGACTGCTTTGAGGTGGGCGACGAGGTGCCGCAAGCCTTTGAGCAGGCAGGCTTCGACATGACCGAAATCGTGCGCCGCAACGCCACCACCGGCAAGGCGCACATCGACCTGTGGCGCGCCAACCGCCAGGTTCTGTTGGCCGCGGGCATCCCTGCCGATCACATCACCCTGCCCACCGCCTGCAGCCGTTGCCACAGCGACCGCTATTTTTCTGCCCGCCGCCTAGGCATCCACAGCGGCCGCACCTTCACCGCCATCATGCGCACTCCCAACTCCTGAAAAAACAGCGCCGCCAAAAAAATCTCCATTCTATTTACGAGATTCCTAGCAAGATGCTTGCATATCTCAGGAGTTTTATGGAACTTTGTGACAAGATTGTGCTTGGGAAAGGTCATTTTTAACATTTTGATAACCTTGTGATTTTTGTAACTCGCTATTAATAAGCTACTTGTTGTGTTCGCTTGATACGGTAAGAAATTTGGATTTTAGCACTCAACCATAGTATCTTTGCACTCAGAATCCTGCCCCCCAATCCTCTCGCCTACGAGAAAGATTTTTCGCACTTTGCGTCATGCTGGGGGAGGTGTAACAGGACTTACGTTTTCATGCAGAGGACTTGCGTTCCTGCCCAAAAACTGATAGAATTTGTGACATGTTTAACCCTAAAATAATAGAAACGATGAAAAAGATATTAACAATGATGCTGCTGGCGCTGCTGTGCAGCATCGCAGCGCAGGCTCAGGAAAACGACTACCAACCGCTGGTTCGCGAGGGGGTACGCTGGGTCAATCATGCATCAATGGGTGGCGAGGATTTCTATGCAGAGCTTTCACCTTATGTTATTGAGTTTCATGGTGACACAATAATTACACGTTCAGGTGAATCTTTCCATTACAAGAAATGCTACAAATACGATCTGGACATTCAAGAATCCTCTGCATCCATTCAATATGAGGAAATGTTTCCCGTTGCATTGGTAAGAGAGGTTGACAAGAAGATTTATATTGTAGACTTTAATAAATCAGATTCAGAGCGGATTCTCTATGACTTTTCGTCCAGTGAAAAGACACTAATGGAACTTGATAGAGCAGGACTAAATGTTTATTAGGAATTAGAAATCGGAAAGCTATTATGTTTAGGTATCTATGCTATTCTATATACAAATTATATGAGAAGATGCCCTCTTTAAATCATCCTCCCGAATATTGTGTAGTGAATGGTTTTGTGTTCATCGTGATGTGCTTGACATTTGCACTAAATAGGGCATATATTGAGTTGATAGATTATATGAGTTTTAAGGTAGGCATTTTCACGGTGGGCATTCCGCTAATAATAATTTTTTCTATGCTCCTATTGTCACCGAGCTGTTTTTCTTCTAAAGTGCTCCAATATGTGGATGAGGTCAAAAAGGAGAATGCAAAGACGAAGCAAAAGATTTCTATTGTTTTAACTATAGCGTTGTTTTTCTTTTTAATATACATAGGTTTTATAGATTGGCATAATGACCTTCTGCGATGGGCTTTAGGAATCGAGCGGCCAAGCGTCTTGTCGCATGAGTTTGAGTACTATAACTATAGCAGATAACAACAGACAACATCATGTCCATAAAACTGACTGTCATAGCAACATTATGCTGGGTGCAGATAATCCTTTGCATCGTGGGCCTCCTTAGTTTCTTTGGAATCATTGGCAGTGTACCTTCAACGAAAAAGGTTTATTATTACGCCCCCCTTTGCCAAGAGTTGTTGCACAACAATCTGAAATCGCTTGCAGAATCTGTTGAGACAAATCCAAATGGATTAAATAATTTTGATATAAGACTTAACGATAGCTATGGGATTTACCTAGATGTAGACAGCTCTAGTCGAAGTGTTTCGTTTCGTGGTTACTATTTGCGCAATTCATCTTTTGATATTAGGCAATTCAGTAGGCCAGAATTTCCCTTTCCCATCTATCACCAACTAAAAGTGACACGGCTGGTCGAGGATGTGGTTTTTAAGGATATCAAATTTCGAAGCGAAACCACCAAGTTTGAAGATAGCCTCTCATCAATTTATTATCTGTTGGTAATGTCAACGGGATACCAGTTATTACTCGTTCCGCTCTCCATAATATATTTATATAAATCACAAAAAAAGGAATAATAAGTATATTTGCAGCGAGAATTATACGCGCATGAACGGTCATCTCACATCAGTTACACTTAATACTGGCGACACATTGGGACGATGTCGCAGCCGACATGGATCTGAACGGAACTATCGACATCAGCGACGTGAACGCCATCATCAACGTCATGCTTGGCAAGTGATTCATGAAGATTAACTCTGTGACACGGGCATATCCGCACCAACAAAAAACAAAAAGATGAAACGAATAATTACTTGCATATTGACAATGCTATTGATTTGTCAAATACTTTACTCACAACCAGTAACTTTTGGCAGAGGTGTTCGTGATGTCTCTTTAAGAACTCAATCTCATGGTCCCATCTGGATTGTTGATGGGGTTGATGTCGGATATAAAGAGATTTCTGCCGATGATATTGCGTCTGCAAGTCCGAGAGTGTTAATATCCTCGGCACTAGATGGAATCAATGCAGAAGATATAATTGATTTTCAGATTATTAAAGATGAGGAGGGACAGATTCGTTATGGAGAGAGGGGCAAAGATGGTGTAATAGTTGTTACCACACGCTTTCATCCTACAACTCAGCATTTAATGAAAATAGATGGGCATACGCTATATGATATATCTGCTCCTGCTCACACACGCGAACACATCATCGCACGCATCATTCAGATGCGCCAATACAACGAGTGGAAGGATGCTAAATGGATTTTGTCGCCAAGATTAATCGAGTTGGATCGAAATGCCATGCAACTTGAGGAATCGGATGTGGCATTCAAGCCGTTCTGTTGGAACGGGAAACTTTCAGACAGAGGAAATTGGCCTAAAA
>JAEEVE010000254.1 GCA_016290765.1 Muribaculaceae bacterium | reverse complement strand
GGTATTGGCGTGATGGCAGGCTTGTCAATCTTCTTCTGTGTGGAGTCGACACCCTGTTTCTTGTAGACGCTGACGTAGCCATTGGTAAAGAATCGGTTGGCGAAGTCGACAATCTCCTGCTTGGTAATCTTGGAGATGCGGTCTATCTTGCCTACTTCCTGCTTCCACTCCACCTCGTTGATGAAGGCATCGACAAACATGTCGGCACGTCCCATGTTGCTTTCCAGGAGCTCGTAATAACTGCGCTTCTTGTTGTTGATGATGCTGGGGAGCAGGTTGTTGGGGAAGTCGCCACGCTTCAGCTTGTCAATCTCGGCCAGCATAAGGCTTTTCACCTCGTCAAGGCTCTGGCCTTCCTTGGGTGTTCCGATGAGGAAGAAAGCACCGTGGTCGTGCAGCATCTCCGAACCACCACCGGCTCTTTGTACCTTCAGGGTCTGGTTCAGGTCCAGGTCGAAGAGTCCAGCCCTGCCGTTGCTCAGCACATCCTCCATGAGCTCCAGAGTGTCGGCCTGAAGCGAGTTGGCTTGCTTGGCACGCCAGGCCATCCATATCTGTTCAGCCTCTTGTCCAATGACCGTGGTGTCTCTTGGCGATGTCAGTGGGGGCAGGGCGGCAAATGTGGGCTGAGCGACGTCCTTGCCAGGTTTCCATGAACCGAAGTAGCGGTCGATGATTTCTATGGTCTTGTCTGGGTCAAGGTCGCCAGCCATACAGATGGCAACGTTATTGGGTACATACCACTTGTTGAAGTAGTTCTTGATGTTTGTAATCGAGGGGTTCTTCAGATGCTCCTGTGTTCCGATGGTGGTCTGGAGGCCGTATGGGTGGTTGGGCCACAACATTTTGCTGATGGCGGCAAAGAGCTTGCGTGAGTCGTTGGACAGTCCGATGTTGTATTCCTCATAGACAGCTTCCAGTTCCGTGTGGAAACCACGGATGACCATGTGCTGGAAACGGTCGGCCTGTATCTTGGCCCAATTGTCAATCTCGTTCGAGGGGATGTCCTCCGTATAGCAGGTGACGTCGTTGGACGTGTAGGCATTGGTACCCTCGGCACCGATGGCAGCCATCAGCTTGTCGTACTCATTGGGGATGAAGTACTGGGCGGCAACCTGGCTGACAGAGTCGATTTCGTGGTATGCCCTCTTGCGGGCCTCTGGGTCGGTCAGCTTGCGATAGGCCTCGTAGCGTTGCTCAATCTCGTCCAGCAATGGTGCCTCAGCCGTGGGATTGGTGGTGCCGAACTGCTTGGTACCCTTGAACATCAAGTGCTCCAGATAGTGAGCCAGACCCGTGGTCTCGGCAGGATCGTTCTTCGAACCCGTCCGTACTGCGATATACGTCTGAATACGGGGTTTCTCCTGGTTGACAGAAAGATAGACTTTCAATCCGTTGTCTAACGTGTAGATGCGGGTTTTCATCAGATCACCCTCTACCGTCTGATACTTGTAGTCCTTGGCCTGCACACCCAATCCGAGTGCCACAAGGCCGATAATCAGTAATAATTTTTGTTTCATACCTTTGTTATGTTAATTTTCATAATCAGTTTCATGGTCAAGCTTCGAGAGGAAGTCTTCATAGACCTCTTGCTCGACATCGCCCATAGCGTACTCCTTCTGGGCGTCCTTGCGGATTTCGGCAATCCAGGCGCGGCGTGCCTTGACATAGTCTTCGCGAATGCGCTGGATGGCCGAGTCGGTCAGTTCGTCCAGTCCGTAATAGTCCAATATCAGGTCGTAGGTCCAAGCCCACTGGAATTCGCGGTAGTGGTTGTTGATGTCGTAGAACCGCTTCAGGACCTCCTGGATGCTCTCGATATTGCCGTTCTTGATGTCTTCGATGAGCCGTTGCTCTTCGCTGACGGGCAACAGCAACCCTGACAGGTCTGTCCACTCTCCCACACCGGTATTTGAGGCAGGACGGCCCAGGAAACCTTCCTTGATGGCGCGTTTCAATACGGCTCCCATATAGATGCGCAGGGCAATGTCGTAATACTTGATGCCCTTGCGGAGCGACGATGCATTGATGATGTATTCGTGATAGTTGTAGCTGGACACATTGTCGCCACCAGCCTGTCGCAGCGCTTCGAGAATCTTCTTGCCCTGCACAATCTCACCTACGGTGAAGGGTGACAGCCAGTCGAAGTTGATGATGCTCTTTCGGCTGGATGCGGCACGCTTGTCGCGCTTGGGCCATTTCTTGATATCGCGATACAGTCCTACCGTGGTGATGTTACGTCCAGGCACGATGTACATGGTCTCGCCGTATGCCATCAGGTAGGCAAAAGGCAGGCAGCGCATGTCGGGATGGTTCATCAGCTTTCCGAAACAGACGCTGAAGGCTCCTATCTTGGCAGGCATGAGCACATAGGCTCCGGAAGCGGTCTTCGTGCCTCGCTCCAGCGTACCGTAGTGCATGGGGCCCATCTTATAGGCGTGGTTGCTAAAGTTTGTCGCCGATCCAGCATTATAGAACGAGAACATCGCACCGATGAGCAATGAACTCTTGTGGTGGCTCACGGTGTAGGGCCCGCAGAATGCCGCACATGCCTCACCGTTGCTCATGTAGCTGTTAGCAAAGAATACACTGCTGGCAGCAGTGAAACCGATCGAAAGTTCACAGGCTTCACCCACAAAGCAATCCACCATCTTGACACTGCCCGTCAGCCGCGAGCCGCCACTAACGATGGAGTTCTCGCAAATCACTCCAGCGCCAATGTGGATGGGGTTGTCGTCGGTGCTGGAGATGGTGCAGTCGCTGAGCCTGGAGGCTCCCTGAATGAAACAGGAATTGCCAATGACCGCATTAGTAATCTCGTTGGTGTTGATGATGGCGACATTGTCACCGATGGTGCTGCATTGTGGACGCGTGGCAGTGACGGTCTCGCGGATGAGGCGATTGAGCGTGTCCATCAGCTGGCGGTTGTTGGCATGATTGACCATGAGGGCCGCCACCTGGCTGTTGAGCCCGCTAAAGATTAGCAAATTGCCCTTCCCTGCCTCGTTCAGCACCGAGATCAGATTTCCCTCGCCATAGGTTGCTCCCTTGCGAGTATCAATCGTGCTGACATTGGAAATGCGGCAGCGATTGCCGATGACCGCCTCGTTGATAAAGTTGCCGATGTTCTCGATGAGACAACCGTCGCCCACGACGACATTGCGCAAGGTGGCGTTGCTGATACCACAATGCTTGACAAAGTTGTCAGTGACCTCAACGGTGCCATCGGTGCTGCCGAGCCGTGCCCAGCCGTAGAAGTTGACTCGGTGACAAGCATGTGGATCAAATCCCTGCGCCACAGTGATTTGTTTCCAGTCTTCGGCCTGGCAGCTATTGGCTGTCAGCACCGCTATCTCAGATTTAGTTAATGGTCGGAATTTTTTCATAATGAATGTAGTTTGATTTGCAAAATTACTGAAAATCTCGCTTGCATGCTTACAAGAAAGTAATTTTAACCCAAATTTGCTGAAAAGGGTGAATTCCCGCTTGAATTTTAAGAGTCTTTCAATTTTTTTTCTTAATTTTGCAAGCAGCCACGGCCTGAACCGTGGCACACAAAACCAAAGAATGCTTTTAAAAACTGACGACAATGATACATCATTTGAGAAATATGCTCGTGCTAATGTCACTTGTTGCCTGTGGCATCGTGTGTCAGGCGACAACATTTACTGGTGGTCGCACCGATTTTCGTGACGAGACCATCTATTTTGCCATCACCACACGATTTTATGATGGTGACCCCAGCAACAACACCTATTGCTGGGATGGAGCAAAGGATGCAGCACTGCACGACCCCGAATGGCGCGGTGACTTCAAGGGACTGATTGAACGATTAGACTACATCAAGGCGTTGGGATTCACTGCCGTATGGATCACGCCTGTTGTACAAAATGCGTCGGGGTTTGACTACCACGGTTACCACGCTATGGACATGAGCCGAGTGGACCAACGCTACGAGAGCGAAGACTGCAAACTACAGGACCTGATTAACGCGGCACATGCCCGCGGGATGAAAATCATTCTCGACATCGTGATCAACCACACGGGCAACTTTGGCGAAGAGCATCTGTGCAAGCTCTTTGACCGCGATTGGAGCAAGCCACAGAGCGACCTGAGCCAGTGCATGGTGCCATGGACTATCAGTCAGGGTGGCAAGTTGCAGGACGACTATATGAACCTGCCTGGT
>JAEEVE010000253.1 GCA_016290765.1 Muribaculaceae bacterium | reverse complement strand
AGGTAGTCAAGCTCCTCGCAGCTCACCTCGTAGTCCTTCGACAGACCATGGTGGGTCTCATACATGCAACGTCCCACGGTCTCGAAGTCGCCACGCTCCAGTGCGTCACACACATCGAGCACGCGCTGCTTCTCGCCGATGACATAGTAAGCACGCATGAAATCCTCCTCGTTGATCTTATCCTTGGCAGCCTCCAGCATCTCCATGTCGGCGTCACGCAGGGTTTCTACACCCAGGGTCTTTGCCACGTGCTCGCACGATGCACGGCGTTTGTTATAGGGCGAGTCGACCAGCTCATGCTTTACCTTCGAGTCAAGTAGCACCAGCTTGTAGCCGTCGGCCTTGAACGGATAATATTTGTGCTCGAGCGAGCGGCAGTCGAGACGCATCAGGCAGTCCTTCTTGCCAAACACCGATGCAAACTGGTCCATAATGCCACAGTTCACGCCACAGTAGTTGTGCTCGGTCGACTGGCCGATGAGAGCAAGTTCAAATTTTTCAATCTTATTGTCGTTGAACAGGTCGTTCAATGCAAATGCGAAGCACGACTCAAGAGCAGCACTCGACGATAGACCAGCGCCCAGAGGTACATTACCAGCAAAAACAGTGTCAAAGCCCTTGACGGTGAATCCACGCTTGATGACCTCACGGCATACTCCAAAGATGTAGCGTGCCCACTGCTTGTCGGGAGCATCCTCCTCGCGAAGGCCAAACTCGCAATAGTCGTCGAGGTCGGCACTGTAGACACGCACACGGTCGGTGCCGTTGACATTGATCTCGGCCATGATGCACTTGTCGATGGCTCCAGGGAATACAAAGCCACCGTTGTAGTCGGTGTGCTCACCAATGAGGTTGATACGGCCTGCCGAAGCGTACATAACGCCCTCAGTGCCAAAGCGTGCTTTGAAAAGCTCTTTGATTTTCTCTTTCATTGTCTAAATATATAAATGGTTTGACTCAAAATTTTACAAGCAACGAAATTACACATTTTTTCGGACACTGCGAAACATTTCTCTCAATTTCACAAAGTTTAATGTTTAGAACGAAGACCATAGACGTGAATTTGTGAAAATAACATAAGAAAACGAAGCAAATGATGAAAGATTGGAGAGAATTATGTAATTTTGCCAACTTGTAAAGCAAAGAACTATGGAGAATAATATTCGCAACATAGCCATATTGGGCAGCACGGGGTCGATTGGGCGTCAGACGTTGGACATCATCGCCGAGTATCCCCAGCGGTTCAAAGCTCACTTGCTGGTGGCTAACACTAGCAGCGAACTGCTAATCAAGCAGGCCCGGCGCTTTGTGCCACGTCAGGTCATCATTGGCGAGCCTACACTCTATGCCACAGTGCGCGACGCACTGGCCGATTTGCCCATCGAGGTGCTTAGTGGTGCTGCGGCCATTGTCCAGGCGGTAACCGACCCTGAGGTAGACACTGTTGTCACCGCCATGGTGGGTTACAGCGGCCTTGAGCCAACCATCGCTGCCATTGGCGCTGGCAAGCGCATCGCATTGGCTAACAAGGAGACACTGGTTGTAGCCGGAGAGCTTATCAATCGCTTGCTACAAGACTCCAACACTGTGCTCTATCCTGTTGATAGTGAGCATGGTGCCTTCTATCAATGCTTGGTGGGTGAGCGTCACGAAGACATTGAGAAACTCATCCTCACAGCTTCGGGCGGTCCGTTCCGCACTACGCCCATTCAGGAACTGGCGGGCAAGCGTGCCAGTGATGCGCTGAAACATCCCAACTGGTCGATGGGTGCCAAGATTACCATCGACAGTGCGACGATGATGAACAAGGGCTTCGAGATGATTGAGGCTAAGTGGCTGTATGGCGTCAGTGAGGACCGCATCGAGATTGTAGTGCATCCTCAAAGCATTGTCCACTCGATGGTGGAATTCTGTGACGGCTCGGTGAAGGCGCAGTTGGGTCTTCCTGACATGCACCTGCCCATACGTTATGCGTTGGGGTTGCCAGGCAATCGACTGACAACACCTAGCTACAAGATGAGTTTGAGCGACTATGCCCACCTTACATTTGAGAAACCTGACACCGAGAAGTTTCCCTTGCTCGACACCGCCTATCGCGCTACTCGTGCGGGAGGCACCATGCCTTGTGCAATGAACGCAGCTAACGAGATTGCTGTTGCCGCCTTCTTGAGAGATGCAATCGGCTTTAACGACATACATCGCATCATTGAGGAGACCATGGGACGCATGCCCAACGTGCTGAACCCCACCTATGAAGATTATGTGCAGTGCAACAATGAGGCGAGAGCTTACGCGATGTCACTCATTTAAGTAGTTAAAGGGAAATCCACTAATAAAACATAAGAAATCCGCACAACATCCTATAATGAATTTTATCAACAATCTGATTGAAATGTTCGGTTCTGCGACGTTCTGGGTCAAGGCCCTAGAGATGATTTTGTCGCTGAGCCTGCTAGTCATTGTCCATGAGTTTGGACACTACTCGTTTGCACGCCTGTTTGGCATGCGTGTCAACAAATTTTATATGTTCTTCAACCCCAAGTTCTCGATTCTTCGTTGGGATCCCAAGAACCACCAACTTGACTTCTTTAAACGCAATCCTGCCGACCCAGAGGAGGAGAAAGAAGAAAATAATGAGGAGAAGGATGTTAAGACGCAAAAGCCTGTTAAAATCCGTATTGTCGAGGACGACCAAGAGCCCGAGAAAGCTTCATGGCGCGACACAGTATATGGCATCGGTTGGATTCCACTGGGTGGCTACTGTTCTATCGCCGGCATGGTCGATGAGACCACTAGTGCCGACCAATTGAGCGAGAAAGCCCAACCATGGGAATTCCGCTCTCGTCCAGCATGGCAGCGCCTGTTAGTAATGATAGGCGGCGTGCTTTTCAACTTCCTGATGGCTATTGTCATTTATGCTGGCATCGTATGGACTTATGGAGAATTACTGGTTAACTTTAGCGATGCCACCGAGGGCATGAATTACTGCGAGACAATGCACAAGGTGGGCTATCAGGATGGCGACATCTTGCTGGCAGCCGATGGAAAACCTCTTACCTACTATAGTGGTGAGGAGCTCACACGCATTACCATGGCACGGCAGGTGCAGGTATTGCGCGGTGGCGACACCATTACCATCAACCAGCCCGAAAAATTCATCTTCGACTTGAACAAGGAGGCTGAGGCAGGCAATCAAGTGATGGCCTTCCGCCTGCCTGTTGTCATCTCGCAGACCCAGAGCAACATGGGTGCCGAAAAGGCCGGTCTGAAGGGTGGTGACCGCATTCTTGCAGTAAATAACGACACTACGCCCAGCTATACTGAGCTTACCCCTGCCCTACTCAAGTACAAAGGCACAACGGCGATCATCACCTATCTGCGTGATGGCAAGACGCTGCAAACCAAAGCCGAGGTTGATGGAGACGGCAAGCTTGGTATCCAGCTTACCGATCCCACCAAGGTGTTCAAGACCACGATCAAGCGTTATAATATACTACAGTCGGTGCCACGCGGCATACAGATGGGCTGGGAAAAACTCTCGACCTATGTGCAGAGCTTGAAGATGGTGGCAACGCCCGAGGGAGCCAAATCGCTAGGTGGCTTCGGAGCCATTGGCAGCATCTTCCCTGAGAAATGGAACTGGTTGGACTTCTGGAACATCACGGCGTTCTTGGCAGTGATTTTGGCAGTGATGAACATCTTGCCCATTCCCATCTTGGACGGCGGCTATGTGCTGTTCCTACTCATCGAGATGATTACAGGCTGGAAACCCAGCGAGAAGGTTATGAACATCGCTTTGAACATTGGTTTGGCCCTACTCATCATCCTCATGCTTTATGCCAACCTGAACGATGTGTATCGGTTCATTATCAAGTGAGAGAATGTATAAGAAGATTCTATTGAAAAAAGGCAAGGAGGAGTCGCTGCAGCGGTTTCATCCTTGGGTGTTCTCGGGTGCCATTGCACAGATGGACAATAGCATCGAGGAGGGTGACCTAGTGACGGTATTCGCCCATAATGGTACACTCATAGGCAATGGCCATTACCAGATTGGCAGTATTGCCGTGCGCATGCTCACGTTTGACGATACAGCCATCAATGAGGCATTCTTTGAGCAACGACTGGTCGACGCCCTGCGAGTGCGGCAAGCCTTGGGACTGATGCGTGACGACAACAACGCATTCCGCCT
>JAEEVE010000252.1 GCA_016290765.1 Muribaculaceae bacterium | reverse complement strand
AGAAATAACACTAGGTTTTCTAGACAGTCTAGAACATCTAGTCAACAACCAAGTACTGCCGCGGCCCAGTTAAGGACCGCGGCAATTAATAATTAACATGATCACTTTACGCTACAGCATTGTCTGCCTCTTGGCGGCTGCCATCTGCATGACGGCAGGGGCACAAGAACCACAGCCTGGACTGAAGTATGACGGCCTGGACCGAGTTGCGCGTGTGCGAGACGGTATTTTCCTCTATGGAAACTGGGATGCACCGCAGGTCACACTCGACACCTGTCTCGACATGAGCGTGGTGCAAGCCGAGATACCAGTGTCAATCCGAAGCAATGGCCGTGATTACCCTGTGTTAGAGATTGGTCACAATGCGTTCAACGGATGCCGAAACCTCACAGTATTGAAAATCAACGCAAAGCTTGATAACATTCTCAAGGGGGCTTTCCTGAACTGCCCCAATTTGCGTGTGGTACAACTCTCAAATACCGTACCACCCACCTTGGGGCAACACACCTATTACCATGGAAACTGGGACGAGGTGTTTGAGCATTACCATGCTCTCACTGTAGTGCTAGTGGTGCCACCAGGATGTGAGGAGGTCTACCGCCAGGCGCCAGGGTGGGGCGAATTTAAGAACATCCAGTCGACCATGCCCGACAACGTTGAACTGAAGGTGGATGCCATAGCGGCGCGAATCAATGAAGTAGAGAGCAGACTTGTCCGCGCAAGGAAAGAGGTAGAACTTTTGGAGAAAGAACTAGATGCGCTGAAGAATTCCATTACTGAATGATAGACTAGGGAGGCGGGACTTTTTTGAACCGATTTCGAGCCCATACCTCATCAAAAGCGTGACGCATGGCATTCTCGTAGTTGACGCAGTACTCGGTGAGCGAGTACTCGATGATGGCTAGCTCCTGTGGGTCGAAACGGTTTCTTATCTGTTGCATATAGCCCTGCAGGGCACGGCGACCAGCCAGACGCTGGTGATTCCAGTCCATCCAGATGTAGTTGCCCTGTGTCACTGTGTCGAGATGATGCTTGAGGTGCGTAGCGGCATTGGCGGCATCAATGATGCGCTGACCCTCTGAAATGGTGTGTTCTACTACTTGCTGGCGTGCTTGTCGCTCCCGCTGCTCATCACGCATGGTGGCATTGGCATTGTTAAGCGTCGCCAGACTGTCGTTCAAGGAGGCAAGCCGCTTGACCAGACTGTCCTGCATGCGCAGGCTCTGGTCGATGACCGTTGTCGTGCGCTCCAGTTGGTTGTGCAGTGAGTCAACACGCTCGCTGGTGGCATTAAGGGTCGAGCGGTCCAAACGGTTGGTGATGACAATGGCGGTGGTTATCAGTACCAACACTGTCAGCACTGTGGCTGCAATGGCAGCCATGCGGCGGCGGGCAGCGCGACGGCGCAGGTCGGTCTGCAACTCCTCGACGCTCTGGTAACGCTCTTCGATGGGTTTCAAGCAGCGCGCGATAGGAGCCTTAAAGGCACGTCCCAGATCCATCTGCGACAACACCTTGCCCAGACTGTAGATGTCGTTGCGCACGTCGGGGGCGCTTGAAGCCGCCTGTTCAGGAGCCATGTAACTCAACGTACCTGCGGGCTGCTTCAGCACAGCGTGCTGGTCGGTATCGGCCAGACCAAAGTCGATGACCTTCACTGCCGAGCCCGTGTTGGTAATCATGATATTGCTCGGTTTGATGTCACGGTGAACAACACCTTGCTGGTGGATATGCGACAAGGCCTCCATCAGTTGATGCGCCACCTGGCGGCGCTCGTCACGCGTGGTGTCACCCTTGAGCCACTCCTTCAGCGTCACACCATCTACCCATTCCATGACGATGCACTCACCCAGCGGTTCCACGTGCTCAATATTGATTGACTGCACCACGCCCGGATGCTGCAGACGCGACATGATGTCATGCTCCTTCGCCAGCATCTCGCGATAGACGGCTTGCCCCATCTCGTTCTCACCCAGACCCTTGAGCAGATACCACCGGCCGAAGCGCTTGGCGCGCCACAGCCGGTTATGCCCATGCGTGCCCAATTCCTCAATCGAGGTAAAATGGTCATTCACGCCCTCAAAGGCATCTACCAGAAATCCCGATGAACTGCTCATGTTTTAACTCGGAGAGCTCGGAGAATTCCGAGTCCTCGATTTCCGAGACCGCAAAGTTAGCGAAAATAATTGAAAGGAGCAAATCATTGATGCCACGCAGCACCAGGCGATCATTCTCAATTCTCAATGATTTCATAGTGCACGCCATGGCCCTTGCCGATGATATAGCAGGAAGGCGACGATGCCAGGTGTACCAGATTGTCAAGGTAGGCAGGAGAGCCCTGGATAATTAGGTGGCAATTAAATGTGTCACCCACGCATAGCTTGGTATTTTGGCAACGCACGATGACAAACTGCGCGTCGCCCAAGTGCCGCACCAGTATCTCATGGTTTCCCGACCAGCGTATCAGAACCAGGTCACGAGGTTCAAGGTCTGTGGCAGGGTTGATGCGCGGTGCAAGCACATCATCGCTACCGTTCTCATCGCTGTCGGCGCAGAACGAGGCGAAATCATGATAGCTGGCATACCTAGCCAACAAGTTCAGCGTGGTGGTGTGGGGCTGAACATTGTCACTGACATATCCCCAGATGCGCATCAAGGTACTGGCACTGATTGACTTACCTGTCGATTGACGAATCTGCTGGGATAGCACGGCAAATTCGCTGGGCGTATTCACACCAAATCCCAGACGCGTTTCCACCGCCTGTCGCAATGCCACAATGGCCTCATCCTTGTCCCGATACTTCATTTAGAATTAAATAATTTAGAAATATTTTAAACCATGTGAGACTTCCAAGGCCACAAAGATAGTCATAATAATTGAAAGGAGCAAATCATGAAAGAGAGTCGGCTCCAGCCATGTCAGTAGGTCAGCACAAGCCAACAAAAACTTAACACCCCATTCTCAATGCTCAATTAATTCAAAGTGCACTCCATTGCTGCTGCCACACACAAAGCAACGTACCGGATCGTTCTGATGGACAAGGTTGTCGAGATACATCGGGTGCCCCTCAATGATGAGGCTGCAAGTAAAAGTATCACCCATACTAAGCTTGCTGTTCTGGCTTCGCTCAATGACAAACTGACCGTTACCCAAGTATCGCACCAAGATCTCGTGGTCGCCCGACCATCGTATCAACACATGATCGCGAGGAGCCAGGGCAGTCAGCACACTGATGCGCGGTGCCAGCACATCGTCACTGCCGCCATCGTCACCACCTTTACAGAATGATGCAAAGTCATGCCATCCAGCATACTTGGCTAAAATGTTGAGCGTCGAGGTGTAGGGATGTGTTGTTCCGGAGATATACCTCCAAATGCGCATCAAAGTGCTCGCGCTAACGCTTCTACCAGCAACCCGTTTGATGTCACGCTCGAGCAGACTAAATTCACTAGGTGTATTCACGCCGCTGCCCAGTCGTTTCTCTACCGATTGCCGCAAAGCCACGATGGCTTCATCCTTGTCCTGATACTTCATAGTATACGAATGAAAAGAATTTAAGTTTTAGCATTTATTTGCCCACAAAGATAGCATAAAATCCATAATTTTCAGCAAAAAGAACTGTTAACAACCCTTGATTCTAGATACAATTCTGCAAAAATTAGTTACATGAAATGACATGAAACAAAACGCATCCAACTTACAACAAAATGAAGCGCAACACTTTCAAAACTTCTCCCTAAATTTGCACCGAGAACAAAAGGATTGCCGAAACAATTAAAGTTACATGGCAATACGACAATAGGAGATAGCCGAAAATCCTGCAACAGAGTAGGTATTAACCAACTTATAATTAGTTATGGCTAAGCAAGCATTAAAAGCAAGAATCGGTTTAGCTGGTGAATTTGGTGTCGCCTCCGAATTACTAAAATTAGGATGTGACGCCACCGTTACCTTTGGTAATGCTAAAGCGACCGATGTTATCGTTTATGACTCACAAAAGCCTCATCTTTGCCAGAGAATTGAAGTGAAAACTTCTAAGAGAAAACGTTTTGTAACCGGTTTCTTTCAGAAATATGGTGACAAAACTAAGCCTCATCCTGATTACTGGGTTATTGTGTATATTGATGAAAACAACATTTCACATTATTACGTGCTGACCCACGATGCGATGGGGCAAGTACAAATGGATCGCAATGGCTT
>JAEEVE010000020.1 GCA_016290765.1 Muribaculaceae bacterium | reverse complement strand
AAGAATGAAAAAAGCATTACTACTGATAGCAATAGTGGGATTATTAATCCTGCCATCATGCAACACCGCTCCTAGCAAGGTTGAGAACGCTGCTACCGAACAGTCGGGCGAGTTCACTCCATCGGGTGATCTTCAGAAGGACGTGCAGGCCATCGCCGATATGAGCATCCAGTCGTCACAACGCATGCTCAATGGCGAGGGGAATGTACTTGAAGATCAGGCTCAGGTCGATAAAATGATTCAGGCTGCTAACGAGTACTATACCCAGCAAGGCCGCGGCGAGGAGTTCCAACAGGCGCTCAACGCCGCCACTGAGGCCAATGTTGACAGCCTGGGAGTCTTGATGGGCAAGGGACAAAGATAAGACCGAAATTATAAATTATAAATTACATATTAGACTAATGAACATCCTCGAGTTGAGCGAACAAGAGATAGTGAGAAGAAACAGTCTGAACACGATGCGCGAGATGGGTATTGATCCCTATCCCGCTGCTGAGTTCCCTGTTGATGCCTATAGCGATGACATCCGTGCGCAGTTTAGCGATGATGCTGAGCCGCGCCCAGTGCGTATAGCTGGCCGCATCATGAGCCGACGCATCATGGGCAAGGCTTCGTTTATGGAACTGAAAGACTCCAAGGGCCGCATTCAGGTCTACATCAGCCGTGATGACCTTTGCCCTGGTGAGAACAAGGATCTGTACAACGTCGTGTTCAAGCGCCTCCTCGATATGGGCGACTTTGTGGGTGTGACGGGTTATGTTTTCCGTACCCAAACAGGCGAGATTAGTGTGCACGCCCAGACTCTGACTGTTTTGAGCAAGTCGTTGCGTCCCCTGCCTGTTGTTAAAGTGAAGGATGGCGTGACCTACGATGCGTTTGATGACCCTGAGTTGCGTTATCGCCAACGCTATGTCGACCTGGTGGTCAACGAGGGAGTGAAGGATACGTTCCTCAAGCGTGCGCTGGTGGTGAAAACAATGCGCCAAGTGCTAGACGATGCAGGCTACACCGAGGTCGAGACCCCGACGTTGCAAAGCATTGCTGGCGGTGCAACGGCTCGCCCATTCATCACTCACTTCAATGCGCTGAACATGGACATGTATATGCGCATTGCCACCGAGCTTTATCTCAAGCGATTGATTGTTGGTGGATTTGAGGGTGTCTACGAGATAGGCAAGAACTTCCGCAACGAAGGCATGGATCGCACACACAACCCCGAGTTTACCTGCATGGAGCTGTATGTGCAGTATAAGGACTACAATTGGATGATGTCGTTCACCGAGCACCTGCTCGAGACTATCTGCATCGCCGTTAACGGCAAGCCCGAAGCCGAGTTCGACGGTCACCTCATCAGCTACAAGGCTCCCTACCGTCGTCTGCCCATCCTCGAGGCCATACAGGAGCAGACAGGCTATGACCTGACAGGTATGGATGAGGCGCAGATTCGCGAGGTGTGCCATAAGCTGAATATGGAAATTGATGACACGATGGGCAAGGGCAAGCTCATCGATGAGATTTTCGGGGAGTTCTGCGAGGGGCATTATATTCAACCCACGTTTATCATCGACTATCCCGTTGAGATGTCTCCATTGACCAAGATGCATCGCAGCAAACCAGGCCTGACCGAGCGCTTCGAGCTGATGGTCAACGGCAAGGAAGTGGCCAACGCTTACAGTGAACTCAATGACCCGCTGGACCAGGAAGAACGCTTCAAGGAGCAGATGCGTCTGGCCGATAAGGGCGATGACGAGGCTATGATCATTGATTATGACTTCCTGCGTGCGCTGCAATATGGCATGCCGCCCACCAGCGGTATTGGCATCGGAATCGACCGCCTGACCATGTTCATGACAGGCAAGACTACCATCCAGGATGTGATCCTGTTCCCGCAGATGCGTCCCGAAAAGGTTGCTCGCCGTGACAAGGAGGAGGTTTTCACCGCTCTGGGCATCCCCGCCGAGTGGGTAGCGCCCATTCAGAAGGCTGGTGTGCTCACCGTACAAGCACTAGGAGCGCTGGAGCGCCCAGGCAAGCTTTTCCAGGATCTGCTTGACATTAATAAGAAGTATAAGCTGGGCTACAAGGCACCCACGGCAGATGAAGTGAAGCAGTGGGTTGAGAAGGCCAAAGAAGCCACAGCTGGAAATCCCGAAGAATAATCTCTCAACAAGATATTAGAATGAAAAAGTTAATAGTCTTTTTGGCATTGTTGCTGCCAGTGTTACAGGAGCACGCTTTGGCTCAGGAGTTAGAGGGTACTTGGTCCTTCCACCCGAGTTACTTGATGAGTACGGCAAATAACCTGATTGACACTGAGCATTATGTGTACGCGTTGACCAATGGTGCCCTAGTTCGTTGGGACAAAGTTAATGAGCAAATCATGGCTTTGTCATCGACTAACGGACTGAGCGATGTCAAGGTTAAGAACATTTATTATAACTATGACAAACGCTATCTCATGGTCACCTATGCCAATAGCAACATCGATTTGTTGTATGAGGATGGGCGCATAGTCAATGTGAGCGCCTTGCATGATGTGGTGATGAACGTGTCACGTGCCATCAATGACGTGACGTTCACCGATGGAAAGGCCTTGATTGCGACTGACTTTGGACTGGTTGTATTGAATGATTCGACCCTGCAAGTAAGCGAGTTCCGCCACTATGGCAAGGCATTAACCTCGGTGGCACAGGTGGGCGAGTATATGGTTATTGCCTACGGTGGTGACTTGTATGCTTCTTCATCTCGTCGCGAGGTGTTGAGCGATTTCTTGGCCGTTGGTGTCTCTCAGGCCGCGGCACAGCTCTATCCAGCCAATGACACCACATTTTTCCTGATGGGAACTGGTGCTCTGAAGCGGTGTGTGATATCTCCTGACGGACGATGCAGTGTTAATACAATCTTTGCGGCAACGCCCAACAACATTCAGCAGACAGTGGGCGGTTGGCTTGCCAATTTCCGGACTAGTTCATGTTACTACACCATCAAGAATGATTCAGCCTTTACGGCGACCAAAGTGTCGGGAAACAGCACTTCGCTTTACTCTTGTGCTCCCGATGCTAATGGGACGGTTTGGCAGATTGATGGCAATGGCATTCACGACAAGGAAAGCACTGTTTATCACAAACCCGAAGGGATTTATTTGCGCAGTGCAGGAGTAACTTTGTTCCATAACCTTTACAACACTTGGGACAATAAGTTTTATATTACTACTGCCGACCAGAATGCGCTGATTACAAGCAACTTTACTCATGTAAAGCATATAATGAACTATGATGGGAGTGCTTGGGTCGATGCTACACCTACGGCAATAAAGAGTACTTCGAAACTTGCCAAGATTACCTTTATCCCTGGACATCCGGGCAGTTACTTTGCCACCGACCGTACCAATACCTTCTATCGGGTAATCAATGGCGTGGTTAAAGGCACATTTAAGAATGGTAGCACAACTACTCCGCTTCAGTATGGTTCAATGAACAACTCGTTGGAGCCTGGACTTTTGGTCGACCCGCAAGGCAATCTGTGGATGATGTCTTCAGCAGGCAATAATGTATTGGCGATGTTGCCGAGCGACAAGGTGCTTGCCGACACAGTGCGTTATAGCGACTGGATAATATTTGATGTTTCAAAATTTAATTTATCTTACCCACAGCGACAACAATTTGTTGCAACAAGAGATGGCGTGAAGGTGTTCACTAATGGTTACCAGAACAGCCTTTTCAACATCTGGCGCACAAAGCCAGGAGCATCCGATGTCACCGACATTGATCTGTTGGTTACTCATGACTTCATCGACCAGAATGGAAAGGCAGTTGACATGAAGTTGCCCGATGTGTATGCCATTGCAGCTGATTCAACCGACCATGTATGGATTGGAATGCGCCCTGGTTTGTTCTATTTCAAGGCCAGTGAGGTGTTTGAGCCAAATTTCCGTGCGACTAAACCTGCTGGACGTGAGGGCGAGGAGGACCCCTACAGCATTGATGTTACGGCTATTGGTGTCGACCCTTACAATCGCAAGTGGATAGGCACAAAAGATAATGGCCTGTATGTGGTAAGTCCTGATGGGTCGCAGGTGCTGAACCACTTTGATGTGGACAATAGTGCCATGCCGTCGTCATTGGTTTATGGTGTGTCGGCCTCTGCCGAGCGTGCCATCGTTACGACCGCAAATGGTATTGTGGAATTCAACATGAGCGATATTCCTCAGGTGATTGACTACACGGCTGTAACGGCAGCACCAGCATATGTTACACCCGACTACACAGGCTTTGTGACTATCGGACAGGTGGATGTGGGCGCTTGTGTGCGTATTATCGATCGTGACGGGAATGTTGTACGGGAGTTTACAGCAACTTCAAATCAGGTGGCCTGGGACACCTGTGATGAGACAGGCGAACGCGTGCCGACTGGCGTGTATAGCATTTATGCGGGCCTCACTGCTGATCAGCTTCCTGGCACTCCTCAAGTCCGAGTCAAGATAGTGAAATGATTGACATTCATTCTGTTGAATTTTATGTCATCGCTTTTGTGGTGGCCATGGCGTTGGTGACGTTGCTCATAGGGCAACGTAGCCGCGGCGAGGCCACCACAAATATTGACCAGATGGACCTCACTCCCTCGCTGACCGAGGTGGCAGGCCAATTGGTTATTAGCAGTGAGGACATCGACCGTGTGACCATAGCCCGCACGGGATTGCCGCTGTATGAGGGCGACACGGTTATACTGGTGAGCACCATTATTGATGACAAGTGGCACATCGAGGAGAAGCGTGCCACTAAGGGTCGCGGTCCAAACGTCGAGATGGACGGCGCTGCGACAATCAACTTCCTGCGCCCAGGTCGATACCATGTGCGCTATGATAGCGAAATCACGGGGCAGTGGTGTACATTCAAGCACAGCCACCGCCCCGGCAAAGTTTCTAAGGTGGAACTAAAATACTAATCTATTTCTCCCAAGGATACAGGCCTTCGCCCTCGGCCTTGATGTAGACGGGCATGCCCACGTAGGCGTATTTTTCCTTCAGAGTAATGATGTCGGCGTCGCGCAGGCGTATGCAGCCTTCGCTAGCGCGGCCTGGCACTGAACTGGCGTTGTTGGTGCTGCCATGAATTCCGATTCCGCTGTGGCCAGGCGTGAGAAGGCGCAGGAACCAGTGGCCATAGGCCAGGATGTTGCCACGCCCGTCCTTGAAGTCATGCTTCCACGTGCTGGCGTCTTGGATGGCTGTAATCTTAAACGGCTTGCCAGCAGGTGACTCAGGGGTCTTCATGTCACCCTTTTTCTGCTTATTGCCCTTGTTCTTGCTCAGGCAGCAGGGATACTCGGCCAGTAAAGTTGAGTCCTTACTGTAGACACGCAGGTTGAGGTCTTTCTTCGAGATGACGATAAAGGAGCCATTGCCCTTGGCAGCAGTTGTTGCAGCCTTCTTGGCCGTGTTCTTCTTTGTCTTGGCCACTGCTGTGGTCT
Organism: Muribaculaceae bacterium; assembly: GCA_016290765.1. Classification (GTDB taxonomy): domain Bacteria; phylum Bacteroidota; class Bacteroidia; order Bacteroidales; family Muribaculaceae; genus Sodaliphilus. The sequence goes on along the minus strand of JAEEVE010000020.1, from coordinate 14,526 downwards.
TGGCGGTTTTTTTCGCACCGCCTTTCTTTTGTTCTGTGCCGTTTGCACTGGCCACGAAGGCTGTCAATGCGCAAACCAGCATTAATGATAATATCTTCTTCATATCTTAACTTCTGAATTCCTTAACTCCTAATACAGCATATTTAGCACCTTGTTATACTGATACTGACTGTTAAAGCCCGAGCGTTGAATCAGCTGTATCTCGGACATAATCTGGTCGAGATAAGGAATGGTGGGCGTGCTGGCGTTCTTTGCACCTTTTTCGAAGGTCTTATAATATCCCAATTTCTTGAAGGCTTTTTGAAACTCTTTGTACAAGTCACTGTCGGTGCCTTGTGTTGCCCAACGGGTTTGTTCAAATTTACTCTTGTACTTCTCGAGCAGGTTTCGTATCTCAAGGCTGTACTTGCCATAGTTTTCCACCATTTCCTTGCGCTTGAGCACATCCTTGGTCTCCATGCCATCAAACTTGGTGAGGGCTTGCTCGACTTTTAGTTTGTCATATTGATTTTGCAGCACAGGCAGGATATCCATCTGGTAGATGAGGTTGTCGCGTGAGTCGACGGTTTCTTGGCGGGTCTTGTTAGCGGCTTTGATGCCTTTTTCTTGCTCTTTTCTGAGTTTTTCTAGTGCGCTGATTTGGTCTTTGACATCCTTGACGACACTGTTGAGACTGTCGAGGCGAATTTTGAGAATATCAATTTTGCCGTTGAGGATAGTGATAGAATCACGCATGTCTTGGGTAAGTTCCTCTTGCAGGTCAATCTCGTCTTCTAGCTGCGTCAATTGCTGCGATTGGGCGTTATTCTGCGTGGTGGTGCTGGTTTGCGCCAGCGCGATGGCAGGTAGCAGAACCGCAGCCATCAGGGTGATAATGATGCGTCTCATAATTCGAGTATTTATTTATTGGGTTTAGGGAATCTTACAGGAACAGTGATAGTGCTCTCGATGGGCTGGCCATGGTGAGTGGCGGGGGAGAAATTAGGCAGTTTGCGGCAAATCTTCAATGCCTTGTTATCCAAATCCTTGTTGTAGCCTTGTTTAATCACAGCATTGGTAACTTTACCTTCATTATTGATGGTAACATCAACCATGACACTAACGGGTGACTTGCTGGTGTCCCAGCCAGTCTTCTTGAAGATGTATTCGCGCAGAGCATCGTTGCCTCCTGGGAATTGCGGCATCACAACCTCGTCAGCGTCGGTGATGTCGCGCTCGGTGTAGTCTTCACCGGCGGCGATAGCAGCAGCCGAAGCCTTATACTGTTCGTTATAGTCGATTGCGCGTTGGCGTTTCTCGATGAGCTGGGTGTCGTTGGGGGCAAGGGACACGGCTTGATCATAGTCTGCAATGGCTTCGTCCAGATTGCCTTGGGCGGCCTTGATGACGGCGCGGTTCTCCCAGTAGACAGCTTGTTTAGCGTCGTCACGAATAGCTAGGTCAATGGCCTGCATAGCGGCAACCGTGTCGCCCTTGGCGATAAGCACCCTGAAACGTTCGCTTTGTGTCCAAGCCCTGAATGCGGTGTTCACGTCATCGATGAGTGTGGAAGCACGGTCTAGCGCCGTGATAGCCTCGTCCAGCTGGTCGAGGTAGCGCAAAGAGGAACCTTTGTAGGCCAGTGCGTAGCCATTGTCGGGGTTCTGCAGCAATACTTTGTCCATCCATTCGATCGCTTTTTGGTATTGCTGCTTGTCGTAGGCCATGGTGCCTTTGTCAAATTCTGTCGGGTTTTTACGGGGCACGCGAGCCGATGCTGTGCTGGCCACGAATGCGGCTAGCAGAAGCGTTATCAATACAATTTTTGTCTTCATAGTTTTCTTTATTTATGGTACATTTGGGGCAAAGATAGTGCAAATCGAGCGAAATACAAAATGAAAAACGTTTTTTTTCATTTTTATTTCCGAGATGCCGCCTATCTTCGCCGTAGGCAACGGTAGTAAATATTATCAATATACCGGTTGAAATAAAACGAAAGTGCCTTGTTTTATAGACAAAGCACTTGCATTTTTTTAAGCGTCATGTTACTTTTCGCGGAAGTAGAGGTTGATCATCGTGCCCGACAGCGGCCACTTCTCGCGAATCTTGTTCTCCAGGAAGCGCTTGTAGGGGTCGCGGATCCACTGCGGCAGGTTGCAGAAGAAGATGAACGTAGGCACCTTGGCGCCCTTGAGCATGGTGATATATTTGATTTTGACAAACTTGCCCTTGACGGCGGGTGGCGGCGTGGCGGTGATCACCTCCTGCAAGTAGTTGTTCAGTTGCGACGTGGGGATGATAATCTTCTGGTTCTTGTATACCTCAATGGCAGTCTCCAGCACACGGTAGATGCGCTGCTTGGTCAATGCCGAGCCAAAGATGATGGGGAAGTCGGTAAATGGCGCCAGTCGCTCGCGGATGGCCGCCTCCATCGTGTCGATTGAGCGTTGGGTCTTGTACTCGGCAATGTCCCACTTGTTGACCAGCACCACCAGGCCCTTGCGGTTCTTCTGGATGATAGAGAAGATATTCACATCTTGGGCCTCGATGCCGCGTGTGGCGTCGATGAGCAAGATGCATACGTCGCTGTTCTCGATGGCACGGATGGAGCGGAGCACCGAGTAGTACTCGATGTCCTCGTTCACCTTGTTCTTCTTGCGGATACCTGCCGTGTCGACCAGATAGAAGTCAAATCCAAGCTTGTTGTAACGCGAGTAGATGCTGTCACGCGTGGTGCCGGCGATGTCGGTGACGATGTTGCGCTCTTCATCCATCAACGAGTTCACCAGGCTCGATTTGCCTGCATTGGGACGGCCCACGATGGCAAAGCGGGGGATGTCGTCCTCGGGGATGTCCATCTCTTTTTCGGGCATGCGAGCCACCACCTCGTCAAGCAGGTCGCCCGTGCCGGTGCCCGTGATGGCGCTGATGCTGAATGGCTTGCCCAGACCTAGTGCGTAGAACTCGGCCTCGGCATAGATGCTCTCGTTGTTGTCATCCTTGTTGGCAACGACAATCACTGGCTTGTTGCTACGGCGCAAAATTTCGGCGACATGGTCGTCAAGGTCGGTGATGCCGTTCTTGATGTCGACGACAAACAGGATAACGTCGGCCTCCTCGATAGCCAGATGTACTTGCTTGTTGATTTCTTCCTCGAAGATGTCCTCCGAGTTCACCACCCAGCCGCCAGTGTCGACAACGCTCATCTCCATGCCGTTCCACTCCATGATGCCATACTGGCGGTCACGGGTCGTTCCGCTGGTGTCGTTGACGATGGCAGCGCGGGTCTGCGTCAGCCTATTGAACAGTGTCGACTTGCCCACATTGGGCCGTCCCACGATTGCTACTAGTCTTCCCATCTTTTGAGTTATTTGCCCCCAGTAGGGCAGTTAGTTATTTCAGGCTGCAAAGGTACTAAAAAGTTTTCAGTTCTCGGTTGTTAGTCATCAGTTTTAAGCATTTGCATCTAACTAAGAGGCTCGCTCAGGCGGCGAGGAGGTCAAGGAACTCGAAAGCGGTTTCGGTGGTCTGACCCATGTGGGTGCGCTCGATGCAGGTGCCCATGAGGGCGAAGACCAGCTCTTGAGTCGCGTTGAGCGCGAGATTGTCGCTGGTGGCCAGGCATGAGATAGCCCAGCACAGGGTAAAAAGTTTGAGAATGTAAAGACGTTCCATTGTTGTGCATTTTTGTTGGTTTCGATATTGTGCTTGTCTCATGGCACCCATGGTCGCCAGTGCGCTCCGTCACGACATGATGCCGTGCGGGCGCACCCGGCACTACGGGGCAAGTAAAGTCATCGCAGTGTCATCCAGACACGGCAATGTGGGGAACGGTTCAGCAGTAAAAAGTTAGTAAATCTTTCGGCAGGCAATCAAATCAATAGAACTTCTGGGTAATGATCTCACGCAGATATCGCAGATTAAACATTGCAGATAAGATCCTTATTATCTGCGTAATCCGCGTGAAATGAATGCGCTCGGCCTCCGCGTGGGTGGCCGTCAACTAACATGTGTGACCTGTGGTCGGGAAGACGATGGTTCCCTAATCATGCAGGCTGGTACGAAATAGGATTGTGGGTTTTCATGGCAGACTCGCTGCCTTGAAGTGAAAAACGTGTGAAAATCATGATAATACCTGATAAAGCTAAGGCTGTTCGGTCCTATCAGACATTTTCAGTATGCAAAGGAAAGCTTTTTTCTTGACATGGCAAAATTTTTGAAGCATTTTTGTCAATCTTCTTGGTTTTCCAGAACTTCTAGAAACTACTCAAACACAATAAATCGGGCTGTGTGTTCGTTTAGAAAATTAACGCATGTGCATGGTGTCGAAACTGGTGACATGGTGCATCGTGCATTGACTGAAATGACCCGACGACTCATCTACATATTGCTCATTGCCGTCATCGGAGCGATGGCGGTGGGGACGACCTCGTGCAAGAGCGCGAAGATGCGCGACGCCGACGAGGCATACGAACGCGGCGAATATGACGCTGCGGCCAACATCTACCGCAAGCTCTACAACAAGTACAAGCACAAGGATGACCGATGGCGCCGTGGCGAGATTGCCTTCATGATGGGGCAATGCTACCGCCACTTGAGCCAAGCCCAACGCGCCAGCGCGGCCTTTCAGAATGCCATCCGTTATGAGTATGAGGACTCAATGGCCATCTATTACCTGGCCGAGGCGCTGCATCACGACGGCAAGTGGAGCGAGGCCATCAAGCACTACAACGAGTTTCTTGAACTAGTTCCCGACCACTGGGAGTCGCAGTTGGGCATCCGCGGTTGCCAATTGGGGCCTAAGTGGAAGGAGGAAGGCTCACGCTACATCGTCAAGTCGGCCAAGTTGTTCAATTCGCGCCGTGCCGACTTCTGCCCGCAGTTCCTGGACAAGAGTGCCGACCAAATCTATGTCACGTCTAGCACCGAAAAGGCCACGGGAGAGACCAAGAGCGAGATTACTGGCACCAAGAAGAGCGACGTGTTTTTCAGCAAGAAGAACGAGAAGGGGCAATGGAGCCGACTGGAGCCTGCCGGTGGCGAGCTGAACACCGAGTGGGATGAGGGAATTACCTCGTTCACTCCCGATGGCTCGATGATGTACTTTGCCAAGGCCATCCGCAAGAACGCCCCCAGCAATGTCGAAATATATACCAGTTCGCGCAGTGAGGCTACATGGAGCGCTCCGCAGAAGTTTGAAATCACTGCCGATACCTTGAGCAGTTACAGCGATCCGGCAGTGAGTGCCGATGGCCAGTGGCTTTACTTCACCAGCGACATGCCAGGCGGCTTTGGCGGACTGGACTTGTGGCGCATCAACCTCAAGGACAAGCACGGCACGCTCGAGAACCTGGGTGAACAAATCAACACGCCGGGCGACGATCGTTTCCCCTACTGCCGCGATGACAGTACATTCTACTTCAGTAGCAACGGACACCCTGGCATGGGCGGATTGGACTTGTTCTGTGCCAAACTGCAGCCTTCGGGTGTGTGGTTTATCGAGAACATGGGATCGCCGATGAACTCGCCTTATGATGACTTTGGCATCACCTATGACCGAACGCAGACCGAGGCAGGCTACTTTAGCAGCAACCGTGGTGACGGCCGTGGCTACGACCATATTTTTAGCTTCGAGAAGCCCGACTTGAAGGTGTGGATCAGCGGTTATGTGCTCGACAAGGACGACGAGCCGGTGCCCAATGCCATCATACGCATCGTGGGCGATGACGGTAGCAACCAGAAGGCCGCTGGAAAGCCCGATGGCTCGTTCAGGTTTGACCTGCAGCGCGGTGTGAACTATGTGATGCTGGCTGGCGCCAAGGGCTACTTGAATAGCAAGCAGCAATTCCAGAGCGACCCCGAGGAGGCCGATGCCGAGTATAATGTAGACTTCATTCTGGCAGCGATGTTCAAGCCGCAGGTCATCGAGCAGATTTTCTACGACTACGACAAGGCGGCGTTGCGCGACGAGAGTAAGCAAGCCCTCGACGAGATGGTGCAGGTGATGAAGGACAACCCCAACATCACCATTGAGATGGCATCGCACACCGACCGCATTGGCAGTGACCACTACAATAACGGGCTGAGCGATCGACGCGCCAAGAGCGTGGTCGATTACCTGATTGCCCATGGTATAGCGCGTGACCGCCTCAAGCCCAAGGGCTATGGCAAGACCGTGCCCAAGACGGTGACAAAACACATTGCAAAACAATACCCCCAATTCAAGGAGGGTGACGTACTCAACGAGGAGTTCATCAACGGGCTCAGCGACGAGGACAAGGCGGCAGCCGACCAGATAAACCGCCGCACCGAGTTCCAGGTGCTCAATACCGACTACGACCTTTATTAAGGTATCAGGGCGCATTGCGCTCTAAACCGTAAATCTGACTTGTCCTGACTGACTATTCTGTGGGGTGGCGCATCGTTGGCGTTGCCTTGTAATTTTGCAGCGTCAACCCGACACTGCCAGCTCGCAGCACGGCCTAAACTTTAAACTCTTAACTCTAAACTTTAAAAACGCCATGACCAACACCGATTCACACCAGCCACAGGAGTTCGTCCCCGAGGTTGACCCTGCCTCGCTGCAAGGCGTCGCACTGCCGCCACCTAGCTCCGAAGCCATGCCCCTCGGCTGCTCGCCCACATTACCCGATGACCCCGCCGAAGCGATGCAACAGTTGCCTCCATCACTGTCGGCGCATATCCAGGATCTGCTGGCACAGGCCGATGCCGAGGGCTACCTGCGCGGCCGCAACGAGGTCATCGAGTCGACCCAACACTTTGATGATTCTGACGATGAGTGCCACCTAATCCAAGCTCCTATCCCCTGTTATGACCGCCACACCATCTGGGACCTTTAATAATGCACAATGTAGTCCCCCTAACCCCCTAAAGGGGGAACTCGTGTTTACTCCCCCTTTAGGGGGCTGGGGGGATCCTTAACCTTAACCTAACAATTACCATGAAAACATTTGAAACTGTGCGCCGTTGGCGCAATGCGGTGAAGTGGATGCGCCGCAACTATCGAGTCATCCTCACTGTATTGATTTTTATTTTCGTAGCCATCCTGGCTTTCGGTTTCGACCTTGAGGCTGGCGCGGTTATGGCAATGGCTCTGCCTGGTGTTGTCGTTGATGGTGCCGATGGCGGGGAGCATGTCGTCGGTGGCCCTCTTGTGACCGACCTTACCCGACAGGCTTCGCCTTCGCTGTTGCTCAACGAGATTGACCAGCAGATTGTCAAAATCCGCCCCATGGCCACTCCCCTCGACCAGATCTCACGATATGGCGGGTCAAAGCATGCAGGCTCGATGATTGTCGATTATTACTCGGTAGACACCAAGCCCACCAAGACCGAATTGCTCGAGGCCTACAGCGAGGGCGATGGCCTGTCGCCTGGCGGCAACAACCAGTTCACTCTCGTTACCGACAATGACGACATTTTTGATGTGGCCGACACCATTCTTGTGCAGGGTGTGAATGGCTATGAGGCCGATGGCGTCACTCCCAGCAGCGCCGAACTGGTTCTCTATGTAACCAAGCGTGACGCGGCAAGTGGCCTGGTGGTCATGCCAGTCAATGGAAAAACCGTCAACGGTACGCCCAATTGTCTGCCTGACATTGACGAGGGGACTCCGCTTGTTCGCATGGGTCGTGCCCACACCGAGCTGGATGTGCAAAGCGCTCAGTTCGAGGCACTTCTGTTCAAGGATGAGAATTTTTGTCAGATCTTTAAGATGCAGGTCGAACAGAGCCTGCTTCAAAAACTGAGTAACAAGGAGGTGCCCTGGACAATGAGCGACCAGGAGGAAGCTGCCATCTACGACATGCGCCTGGGCATGGAGAAGTCGTTTCTCTTCGGGTACAAGAAGAAAATGTGGGACCCCAACAAGAAAGAGCAGGTTTACTTCACGCGCGGCATCTGGAAACAGGCTGGCAAGCAATGGAACTATACGACCCCGTCATTCACCCGCGAGCAGCTGGTGGAGTTGATGCGACAGACGTTCACGGGCAACAATGGCAGCAAGCGCAAGATATTGCTGGGTGGCAGCAAGTTGATAGGCTACCTGAGCAACCTTGACTATGACCGCGTTGTCCTTTCGCGCGAGTCGGTCAGCAAGTGGGGCATCGACTTCACCCAGTTGACGAGCAAGTTTGGCACGCTCTACACTCTGTTGAGCGAGGTCTTTGACGAAGTCGGCATGAGCGAGAATGGAATTATCATCGATCCCGAATATATACAGAAGTATGTGCACATTCCGTTCACGACCGAGCAGCTCAACCTCAAGAGCAGCGGTGTACGCAATACCGATGCACTGGTCATGACCGAGGCTTCGTGCCTGGTGTTGCGCTACCCCAAGAGCCATATGCGCATCGTGCGCCGATAGTGAAAGTTGTCACTCAGCCCCTTCTCAAGCAGGGGAATACAAGAGCAGCCTGGCAGATTTTCTGCCAGGCTGCTTCGTTACTATAGCCTTGCTTGTATAAGTTGCCACATGACGATGGCGGCAGTGTTGGCGATGTTGAGCGAGTGTTTGGTGCCAAACTGCGGAATCTCGATGCAGCAGTCGCTGGCGTCGACGGCATCCTGTGCCACGCCCTTGACCTCGTTGCCTAGGATAATCGCTAGCTTTTCGTCGGGTTTGGGCTGAAACTGCTCCAAGCTGATGCTGCCGTGAACCTGTTCGACGGCGCAAATGCGGTAGCCGCGCTCACGCAGGCCGGTGATGGCATCGAGGGCGGTGGGGTGGTGGCTCCAGGGCACGGTGTCCTCGGCGCCGAGGGCGGTCTTGTGGATCTCGGGTCGGGGGGGCACGGCTGTGATGCCGCACAGGCAGATGTGCTCGATGAGAAACGCGTCGGCAGTGCGGAACACACTGCCCACATTCATCTCGCTGCGCACGTTGTCCAGCACGATGGTCACGGGCAGCTTTGCTAGGTGGCTATATTGCTCGGCATCAACGCGATGCAGTTCGAGCATAGTTTTCTTTTTCATTTTTCTTTGTTAGATCACTTCGTTGGTAGACCGTTTTACTGGTAGATCGTCCTTCGGACTGGTAGATCGCGCTTCGCGCTGGTAGACCGTCCTTCGGACTGGTAGACCGCTCTGCGCGCTGGTAGATTGTGCTGCGCGCTGGTAGAAAATCTTGCTTCCCCCTCTAAAAAATGAAGGCATGCCCTTGTGGAGGTATGCCTTCATCGTGTCGCAATCATTCAAGAGTTTTCACATTCCCATGCTACGTCTCTGCATGCGACATAGGGAAATTTAGACTAAATGATTTTTTAGTAAAAGACCCAAGAACCTTAACCCGATAACCATGGGCAGACAGGTTTCTTGCTTCTTGGCTCTTTTAGAGTTCACACGCTTTTTCGGCTGCAAATGTAAAACAAATTCCCGAATTAGCAAAATGTGAGGCAGATTACAGCCCTTCCTCCTACCCCGCCTAAAGGGTGAACAAGTGCTATATCCCTGTCCAAAGGGATTGGCATTGTTATTTGGCTAAAATATAGGTGTTTATAAAAGAGAAAGGCTGTCTCACGACAACCAGTCTCTGATTAACCTTAAAATGTAATACCATGAAAAACACATGCAAAAATAGCACAAAAGTGTTTTATAACATGGTTATTAGGCACAAAAAGCGAAAAACATTAACAATGTTTAACGCCATAGGGCTGCAATTGTAACGATTCAGCCCATTCCTTCAATACATTGTAAGGCGGCATATTCCCCTCACCCTTGCCCTTGGCTCTTGGGGCGCTGGCCGGGGACGGGAGCCTTGACGTTGAGGCGACGAGTGAAACGGACATAATCAAACTGCAGCGTGACTTTGCCATCCTCAATGGTCAGGATGTTGGTTTCACTCACCCCACCTTCCAGTCGAGGCAATGCCAGGATGCCTCGCACGCGCCCGTTCTGGTCGCAAATCTGCAAACCATTGTCGGTGAGTACCCACAGGTTGCCATTGGCATCAAAAGCCCAGTCATAGGTCACATCAGGGTTGTGCAGGTAATAGAAATCCTGCACCGATGTCGCAGCTTGATTCTTGTGGTAGATGCCTTGCATCAATATGTTGTCAGTCGGTAGGATGTCAATGACAACGATGCTGCTGTCGGGCGAAACGAGGCTGTCGCGCATGAACGGTTGGCCCAAATAGGGCTCATAGGAAATCTGCCAGTCTTCATCAGGGATGAGCAATGGGGCAAGGAAGTCGTTCTGTGTGGTGCCCGCTTGGATGGGCTGTGGCCAGTCACGCCACATCCACTCCATCACTTGTGCGAAAACCTCGGTCGACCGCTTGACGTTGTGCCCACCATCGCTCCAGTCGAAATCGCAGTCGTAACCGGCAAACTGCAACGCCGAGGCAAGCATGCGGTTGCCTTCGTACCAGTGGCCGAACAGCGGGTTCCACACATCGTTGGTGCCGTCTTGCAGGAAGATGCGCAGGGACTTCGGTTCGTGTTTGCGCACAAGGGCCTGCAGGTCGTTCCCGCCACGCATTGCCACAAAGGTACCCACACCGCTGAACACGCGCGCAAACAGGTCGGGGCGGTGCCAGGCGGCGGTGAATGCGGCGATGCCACCACTGCTCAACCCGAAGATCATGTGGTCGTTGCCGCTAGGTGAGACATGTAGCTTGCGGCCGTCGGGCGTGACAAGCGACAAGGCGCGTGGCAGCAATTCGCTCTCAAGAAACTCGGCGAACGTGGGGGTGATGTTGTCAAATTCGTTGCTGCGGTTGTAGCGGATGACTTCGCCCTGTGCATCGCGGATGACACCGGGTTGCAGGAAGATGCCGATGGTCACGGGCATCTTGCTGGCGGCGATGAGCGAGTCCATCACAGCGGGGGCGTTGCACAACACGCCGTCCAGCCCTACATAGAGGCAGGCGGGCGTCGTGCCGTCGTACTGATCGGGGACATACACCTGATAGGTGCGGGTGGTGCCGGGATAGAAACCAAATTCCGTGTTGGTATAAGCCCCGTCAATCATGATGTGCCCGCCCCATGCCATCACGACATGCAGGCACACCATCCATATCGTCAACTGTCGTTTCATCGCGTCAAATATTATAAATAAGGTGCAAATTTACTACATCGCCTTCACTCCCACAACAATCTATATGGAAAACTGTTTTATCCGAGAGGGGTAATGTCGTTTCAAGAAATTATTAGTATTTTTGTGTGACTTTTTTTGAGAGTTGTGCGTCTAACGGGCAAAGAAGAAAAAAAACGAGAGACATGAATGATTTGGAACGCAAATTTGCACAAACCATCAAGCAGAACAAGAGCACTATATATACTGTGTGCTATATGTTCTCAAAAGATGCCGATGAGGTGAACGACCTCTTTCAAGAGGCGGTCATCAACATGTGGCGAGGATTTGAAGGATTCGAGAACCGCAGCAATGTGAAGACATGGATCTATCGTGTCACACTCAACACCTGCATCTCGCTCGACCGCAAGAAACGCCACGCGACGGCTGAACCCTTGGAGATTGACATCAACCTGTTTGAAGACTCCGACGAGGACACCCGACAGGTGGAAATGCTCCACAAACGCATCAGCCGCCTGCAGCCCTTCGACCGGGCCATTGTACTGCTATGGCTCGAAAATATGCCCTATGAGGAGATTGGACAGGTGGTGGGAATATCGACCACTGCCGTGAGCACTCGACTCTACCGCATTAAAGAACAACTCAAAAAAATGAACGATTAAACTCAGAATTATGGAACTTGAACTTGATGAAATGCGCCAGCAAATGGCGATATTGAAAGACAAACTCGACAACCAGACAATCGTGAACGATCGGTTCATCCGCCGTTCCATTGGACATAGCGTGAGCACTATCAATAAACGCTACCTCGTGATATCAATCATTGCACTTGCCATGATACCCTATGGTTACTGGGCTTTTGTAAAACTCAATGGGCTCTCGGTCGCTCTGTGGCTCGCCACATGTGTGATGATGCTGGCTGTGGTGGGATTCTGCTACTTCAACGTCCACGAGATGCGCCAGCGCGACTTCGTGAGCAACAACCTACTCGATACTAAGCGCAAGGTTGTGGCCGCCAAGAAACGTGACGCGTTGTGGCCCTGCTTCGGTATTCCCGTGGCCCTGGCATGGGCTGCTTGGGCTGGCTGGGAAATGGCGAGGAAGATGGACAGTGAAATCTTGAATCACTTTGTGCCATGGTTTATCATCTGCATGACTGTCGGTGTTCTCGTGGGACTTGCCGTGCACTTCAAGACCCAGCGGCATTACCGCGACATTGTCGAGCAGATTGAGGATCTGGAGAACGAATAGTTCTCAGAATCAGATAGCACAAGTGGGCTAAACTGCCAAAATCAACGGCGGTTTAGCCCACTTACTGTGGATGGGTGTTCTGCTTAGAGGTCGGGGAACTTGAGGGCGGCGACTTCCATCATGCGGCTGACGTCGAAGTAGAATCCCTTGGTGTTCTTGCCTGCTACGGGTTCGACGGTGATGTACTCGAGGCCGTTGCCCAACTCCTCGTGGTTGGTGGCAACATAGCCCAGGAAGTTAACGATGTTGTACTCATGCTCGGGGGCGATCACGACCCAAGGCTCTTCCTTGGTGCCCTTGCCGCTCGACATGATGGTGGCGATGAGTCGATCGAGACGGAATTGGCGCAGAGCTGCGCGGTTGTATTTCTTCTTCTCCTTGAGCGAGAAGATGAAGTACTTCATTTGGTTCATGTCGAAAATGTTGTCATCGAGCGACATGCGAGCATACTTCTCGATGGAGTCGCACTCGGCGCGCGAGTGTGGTTGCTTGTAGTAGAGTTGCTCGACGACGTTGCTGTAGACGCTCTCGCGGAAGGGGTTGTAGTCTTCCTGGAAAGTATAGCCGTAGTAGAGGTTGCGATAGGCCTCGATGGTCATCGTGGTGTCATCGCTCAGGAACGACCGCATCAGCTTGGGGTAGTAGTAGATGTTGTTGGGGTTTGAGATGACCTCCTTGACATGGTTGAAGTCTACCTTGCGCACGTTCAGTTTGCCCTGCGCCAGTGCATTGCTGGCCAGTGTGATTGCCATGATGGCGAGTATGATGAGTTTCTTTTTCATTTTTCTTTTTTTGCTAGAGTGGCTAGAATTATAGCAGGAAGCCCTCGCAGGCGATGCCGATTTGCGCCACCGCGACGATGGCGGGGAGGCACTTGGCAGCAAAGTACTGCAGGAAGGTCGTTGCGGGTTGCCGCATCCACCGTCCGGCAGGTGTGCGACTATAGGCCAGTTGCCCCACGAAGGCACCAAGCACGACGCCCAGCACCAGGATGCGCGGCCCCACAATCATGCCCAGCAGGCATCCTGCGATGGCCGATGCGCCGATGTAGAGGTTGCTGGCTCGCTGCCCGTCGGGCTCGCCTGGTGGCGACATATAGGCCAGTCCCGTCACCAGTGCCGTGCAAATGCCCCAAAAGATGAAGGTTCCGCTCTTGACGGCGATGAAATAGCTCATGTGCAGCAGCACCAGCCCCACAAACGCTGGAATCGCCGCCACCAGCCATCGCCAGGGTCGGAACAGGAGCACCAGTGCCGCCAGCAACGCGGCAATGCCTAGCACAAGCAGTATGTATTGCGTTATCATAAGGCCTGCTGTCCCCCCGAAGGGGGACAACTTTAAAACTTCATTCGGCCCTGTTTATTGCATTTACAGGGTCATTATTCAGCATTGTTAACGTCTATCGAATCCTCTTCTTTCGGCTTGGGCTTGATGTCGTCGGGGTAGCTGATGCGGGTGTAGTAGAACGCCTTGAGGCGCTCGGTGAAGATGCGCTTAATGGTCTCGACGTCTCGGAAGCTGATGGGCGCGTCGCGCAGTAGGCCTTCGGCAATGAGATTGTCAATGATGCGGTCGACCATGGCGCGTATCGACTGCTCGTCGTGTTCCTTGAGGCTCTTGACGGCCGCCTCGCAGCAGTCGGCCATCATTACGATTGCCGCTTCGCGCGTTTGTGGGTTAGGACCTGGATAGGCATAAAGCGATGCGTCGACCTCTCTGTCGGGATGCGCCTTGCAAGCCTGGGTGTAGAAGTACTTGGCCAGTCCTCGGCCATGGTGCTGCAAGATCATGTCCTTGATGACCTGTGGCAGCCGTGCCTTCTCGGCCATCTTGATGCCGTCGGTGACGTGTTGGATGACGATGCGTGCACTCTGCTCGGGTGCCAGGGCGTCATGTGGGTTCACGCCGCTCTGGTTCTCGGTGAAGAATGCAGGGTTCTCAATCTTGCCGATGTCGTGGTAGAGTGCCCCGGCACGAACCAGCTGCGGGCTCGCCTGCACCTTGACGGCCGCCTCGCCGGCGATATTGGCCACTTGCAGGGCATGCTGGAAGGTGCCTGGACAGTTCTCCGACAGCTTGCGCAGCAAGGGAGTGTTGATATCGCTCAGCTCGACCAGCGTCATCGTTGAGGTAAACCCAAAGGTCTTCTCGACCAGGAAGATGCCTACATAGGCAAACGAGAGCACCACGCAGTTGACTGCGAAGTACATGAAGTAGTGCCAGTCGACATTAACAATATCAATG
>JAEEVE010000251.1 GCA_016290765.1 Muribaculaceae bacterium | reverse complement strand
CCTCGATGCGAGTACTCTTGCTGAAATTCAGTGAGAAGTTGGGGCGAAACTCGATGGTGTTGCAGGTGTCAATCTCCCACTTCAGGCGGAAATCACCACGCAGGTTGTGCCCCTTGTCGCGGGCGTTGGTCGCCGCCTGGTAGTAGCTCGTGCTGTCGGTAAACAAGTACTGGCGGTTGCGCTCGGTGCGTGTATCACGGTCGCTGTGCGAGTACATCACATCGCCACCCACACGGAACTTGTCATCCTCCTTCGAGCCGACGTTGAAGTTGAAGCCCACGTTCTGGCTGGTGGTGATGCCACGGTCGCCACCAAAGCGCTGGAAACGCTGCTGGCCGCCGTCGGTAAATCCCAGGTTGTTGGTGTTGTTGCCACCAGCAATGATGGTAAATTGGTTGCCGTCGTGGAAATAGTTGGCCATCACATTGGCCGCATAGCGGTTGTCGGTGCCATAGCCAGCATTGACGGTGCCAAACCAACCATTGGCCATGCCGGGCTTGACGGTGAGGTTGATCACCGTCTCGTCCTCGCCGTCATCCACACCCGTCAGACGCGCCAAATCGCTCTTGCGGTCGATGACCTGCAACTTGTTGATCATGTCGGCGGGAATATTCTTGCTGGCAACCGTGGGGTCGTCGGCAAAGAATTCCTTGCCGTCAATGAGGATTTTCTTTACTTCCTTGCCATTGGCAGTAATCTTACCGTCGGATCCTATCTCAACGCCAGGCAGGCGTTTGAGCAGGTCCTCGACCACGGCGTTGGCTTGTGTCTTGTAGGTGTCGGCGTTAAACTCGATAGTGTCTTCCTTAACCGTGATGGGGGTTTTCACGCCCATCACCGTCGCTTCCTTGAGCATGATGCTGTTGGGCATGAGTTGGATGACACCCATGTTCACATCGCGCCCGTCACTACCGATGTTCACACGATGCGATGACTCGGTATAGCCCATATAGCTGAACTTGATAACATAGTGGCCAGGCTTGATGCCCTTGAGGTTAAACACGCCGTTGAAGTCGGTTGTCGTTCCCTTGACAAAGGCACTGTCCTTCTGTGCCTTGAGGAGACGAACGGTCGCCTCAATGAGTTCGGTCGTGTCGGTGCCGTCGACCAGGATGCCGTTGATGACCGCGTCGCGCGCAATTGCCATGCATGACATCGTCACAACCAGGATTGCAAATAATAACTTTTTCATATAGTAGCTTGAATTTGTGTCAAATACAAATATTTAGCAGCGTGGCTCTCGTGTCGATAGAAAACCACGCTGCAAAATTACTTCCTTGGCCGCAATCAGCCAAAAAAGTTAGACAGTTGCCACAATTTTATAGACCAATCCTAGAAAACGAGGGCGAAGTTGTCGACCCAGAGGGTCATGCCGATGGTGCCGATGTAGGCCGTGCCGCATCCGCTGCTGGCCATCAGGAGCATGTGGGTGGGCTGGGCGTTAGCATCGTCCCATTTCTCCTCGGGGCACTTGACCATTTTGCCCTTGCTGTTGCGGGCATAGTAGCTCTTCTCGCCATTGATCAGGCCCATGTAGCTCTGGTAGCCTGCATGATGGGTGATGTCGCCATACCAGATGGGGATGCGATGGCCATTGACCCAGTCGGTCGTGCGGCCAAAGCGCTGGCGGCCTGTTCCCACGCGTGCAGCGTGCAGGTTGCCCTTGCTATCCTCCCAGCGGCGCTGCAAGATGATGAACACCTCGGCATAGTCGCGGCCACGCACAGTCTTCTTGGCACTGAACCCCGTGCTCTGCGTGCGGTCGCCGGTGGGGGCGTTCAGCTTGTAGTCAAACTGCAGGAACTTGGGACGTTGCGTGTAGGGGACGCCCATCTCCATCTTGCTGTAAGGGTTCTTGGTACTTGACAGGGGCTCCATCATCTGGCCCAGGAAGATGGATCCACTCACGAGCACATCCATATTGATGATGCCGATGGCCTTGACGTGCTCAAGCGTCGTGGTGAGCTTGGCGCACTTGCCACTGCCGTGCGTGTCGGGGTAGACTGCGTTGCTGGTCTTGACCACACCCATGACCTTCGCATAGACGTTGCTCGAACCCCAGGGCGAGCCACCCAAGTTCTTGTAAGCCTTTGCACCATTGATGGTCTGCGTCGGGCCGATCTCATAGACGTGCTTGGTCTGGCCGCCAATGACACCGCTCTCCTTGATGACGCGCGTCACCCACTGGTCCATGTTACCATACTTGATGGGCACCACTTTCTGTGCCTGTGTGGCCAGGGCCGTCAGCCCTGCCACCACTGCGATTAAAATCAGCTTTTTCATTATTGTCATTATTTTTTTGTTTGTCGTTCTGAAAGTTCCCTTTTAGGGGGAATTTAACCTTTCGCTGCCTGGCTGAGCAAACGGTGCCCGATGCGGCAATAGATGCACTTGCGTGCGTCACAATAGGCCTTGCGCAGCTGAATCAACGCCTGGGATGTGAGGGCGTCGTTGCAGCGTATGCCAGCGTGAGTAAACGTCGCTACGATGGAGTTCTGCTCGGGCCGAAGCGACTCGAGCAACGCGATGGCGCGGTCACTCATCTGGTAGTCGTCGGTCAGTTCGCCGTAAGCATAATAGAGTGGCGCCACCAGGTTGATGAGCACGATGTCGATGCTTGACTGGCTCAATGCCGCCGTTGCGGTGGCCTGCTCCTTGCCAAAGGTGTAATGCCGCGACCAGTAGCCCGTCAGCTCCACCTGGAACAGTTGGCGCAACTGCTTCTCGCCGTCGCACTCAAGGATGCGGTGCATCAGATTAAACCCGTCATGCACATAGTGCGCCAGCAGCGCGATGCGGCGGTAGGGGAAGTTCTGCGGACGGATGCGGAACGACTTCCACGCCTCGCCCTCCATGGGTTGCAACGAGAACTTGTTGGCTAGGAAGGCATACTCGCGTTGCAACTGCTCGACGTAATGATCGCCATCGGCTTTCACGTCTTGCAATAAGCCTGCCTGACCCAGCAACAGGGCTTCGAGCTGCAGCAGCGAGTCACTGTGCTTGTGCAGCAGGCGCAACGGTGTGCGCCGTGCCAACCGCTCGAGCGCGTCACTGTTGATGCCAAATCCCAGTGTGCGCGCCAACAAGACATAGCACACATCCTCCCAACTGCCAGCATAGAGGTCGCGCAACTCGCGCACATGGTCGACCTTACCGTGCAGCCGTTCAAATGCCAGTGCCTGCACCCATTCGGTAATGACGAGGTCGGGCACTTGCGGCAACTGTGCTGCGCAGGGCAACTCGGTGCGGGCGTTCACCAGACGGTTGAGGCTCTCGCCAAACCGCGGCGAGCATTCCAGCACCACCTGAGGGATGCGCTCGCCATTACTGCGGTAGACGGGCGCATCGTCATATTGCACTACATGGAGCACCACGTTGTCATAGGCGCGGTCACTGTCGTGGCCATGACGCCGCCAGTCGGTGGCACGCACATGAATCTCGACATTCCCTACCCATATGCGGCCGTCAATCTCGACCTTGGCGTTGAAGAAGTCGGGCCCAGCATCGTGGTTGAGCAACCCTGGGTCAAGCACACGTACGCGCAGGCCATCGTTGGTGACCATGTCCTCGCTGCGCCACAGGCGGTGCTGCCACACATATTGTAATAGTTGCTCCATCGCTATTGTTGGACTCGCTCTTGCCGTCAAAGTTTAAAGTCTGATGTCAGTGCGCTGTCGCGCTTTTAAGGTTTAGGGAGCTTCACGCTCTCAGAGCTGCCCCCTGACGGCTCGCACAAGCGAGCCCCTGACCCCTTACTCCTCATTTTAGCGCGGCGAAAGTACACATTTTTCGCCATATAGCGGGTGTAAAGTAGCCAAAAACGCATCATTTGGCCCTTTTTGAACAATTTTTCTCATTTTTTTCTCGAAAAATTTGGTCAGTTCAAAAAGTCGCCGTAACTTTGCACCCGCAAAACAAACGAGGTACCTTAGCTCAGCGGTAGAGCAGTGGACTGAAAATCCGCGTGTCCCTGGTTCGATTCCCGGAGGTACCACGAAAAAGACCTAGCCAAACGGCTAGGTCTTTTGCTATATTCTAGGGTATCATGTTTTGAAGTGTGAAGATGCCCTCGCGGCCCTCGTTCATCAACAGGTCCAGTATGCTCAGCCGGGGCACGAAACCATGCCGGTCGGCCCACACCTGATAGTAAGGGACATCAACAATGGGCAACTCATCGGGGCGCTTCATGTCAATCTTCCCCCGCAAGTCAATAACGTCGGTAGCGGAAGCTCCCCTCTCCCTCTGGA
>JAEEVE010000250.1 GCA_016290765.1 Muribaculaceae bacterium | reverse complement strand
CATCGGGAGGCCGCCTCTGCAGCACTATTCCCGAATCAAGCGCAACGATAATACTTTTTCTTCAATTTCACAAAACATCTACCGAAACAAACAAAAAAAGACCAGCGCCCAGTTCGGGGCCAGTTGAGACATTGGGTAATGAAGTAGCCAACTTGTACGGTACTTATTCTGTTTTGGATTTTATGACCCAATGACCGTTCTTGTTTGCTCCCACACGTTCTATGATGTCTTTCTGACGCAACGAACCCAAAGAAAAAAGCCACTGAAGTTGTTACCGAGTCGCGACATAATCACTGGTAGTAAGTTGTTAAAAAACAATAATTTTCTAACAAAATGTCAACGAATGCCGCCAAAATTCTTACTTTTGTAACATGAACCGATGCTTGACATTCGTGTTGTGGATGTTCATCACTGTTTTGACCGCTATGGCCACTGGCAGGGGTGACACTGCGTTGTGTCAGCTTGTAAAGGTGGACATTGAGCGATTGCCTGACTTGAATGTACCGCGATCGGGACACATTGCCCTCTGTGTGGGCAAACAGATGGTGGTGATGGGAGGACACACCAAGGGCTTTGTACTCACACCCACCGCCGAGTACTATGAGGATGGTGCTTGGCATCTGGTGCCAATGACCTACGACCACGACTGCGGCACGGCCGTGCTGATGTCGTCAGGAAAGGTGATGATAGCAGGCGGAATGGAGAAAAACCTGGGCATAGGGCAGACCTATCCAGTTGAGATTTACGACCCCGAGACACACTCCTTCGAGGGCATGGGATGTCTCTACAAGAAACGGGCTCTGGCGTCGGCTGTCGAAATCGCCGGTGGACGTGTTATCATTGTCGGGAACTGGTACAAGGAGGATTGCGTCGAGGTCTTTGATGGCGATGAGAACTTTGACTCGCTCGCGCCAGTCACAACCGCTCGTGCCTATCCTTACATCCTGCGCACCGCCGATAACGACGCCATTGTGCTGAGTCAGTATGACAACAAGGGAGGTGTCATTCACAATGGCATCGTCGATGGCATCGATGGTACTTCCATGCACGTGCCGCTGCTTTACGAATGGACACTGCTGGAACCTTGGGAACGCAGTTCGGGCTATCAGAGCTTTATTGGTGACACTGCCAAGGGCGAATATGCCTACTTACTGTCGGCGCATGACCGAGAAGGCCAACTGGCATTCATCCACGTGCGCGGCAAGGAGTTTTCTCTTCTGCCAACGGTATGTCCCATGCCCATGCGCTCGCCGTGGGAGGATATTTCTTGGACATCACGTGTGGTTGCCGACCGACAGGCTCGACGCGCCTACGTCGTCGGAGCCGGCGAGAGCCACCGCCTCTATGTGCTGGCGGTGGACTACCAGCGCAGTCCTGCCACCATGACGTTGTATTATACCGACTCCTTGCCCTATGGCTTGAAAGAAGAAGCCATGGTCTTGACTCCCGAGGGCGACCTCTTGCTCACGGGCGGTATCACCAAGACCAATTTTGCTCCTCTGAGCCTGGCGATGCTGATCAAGGTGGGATCCAATCAAGGTAAGGCTGGCACTCCTGCATGGTTGTGGATGGCCATCATGCTGGTGGCATTGGTCGCACTGGCATCGCTTGTGGTGACCGTGAGGGTCATGATGCGGCGAGCAAAATTGAGACAAGCCACCATCGCAGTGGATGATGATAAGTTAACCGAGAAGAAGCTAGGCGACAACCAGGCATTGATGCAGCGGTTGGATGAACTCATGCAGAGCCACCAGCTCTACCGTCAACCCGACTTGCGCTTGGCCGACGTGGCACGCGCACTGCAGGTGCCAGACCGAAATCTATCGAAGTGCATCAAGGAACTGATGGGATGCTCCTTCCTGCAGTTGGTATCAAAGTATCGTGTGGAATATGTGCAACAGATGCTCACCGAGCATCCCGACTTGAAGATGATGACTGTCTCACAAGAGGCTGGTTTCGCCAGTGAGGTCTCATTCTTCCGCACCTTCAAGGCCGTTACGGGCATGACACCCAAGGAGTGGCAAAACAGCAGGATTACTGACAATAAGTGAAAAACACTAACACCAACTGTTATTGTTAGTCTATATTCAGGGGCTTAGACACTATGTGTGCAAAGGACTCTGTACCTTTGCATACACAATGATGCCTGTGCCTGATTGCGATAAAATCACCGGGAAATGTCAAATCACTTTTTACTAACAATAACATGATTGGAATTATGAAAAAATTATTACTAATGCTGGCCTTTTCCGCCATCACGATGGCGATGTGGGCACAAAGTGACGTATTGACTGCTACCTTGCAGCACGAGAACACTACATCGGTCTTTAAGGGTGCTTCTGCCCTTGTCCAGGCCCACAATGCGGCTGTTGACGGTGACGTGATCACGCTTTCGGATGGAACATTCACCGCGACTAACATCACCAAGTCGGTCACCATCTATGGTGCGGGATTTGAACGAAACGAAGAAGCGGGCACAGCCATTACTACCATCAATGGTAATGTCTATATTGGTGTCGCAGACGCGATTCTATCTGATGTGAAACTCGAAGGACTCTGCTTCAATAATAATGTATATGCTGCGAATATCAATAGTTCCACTACTGCTCAGTTAAAGAACTTCACCATGAAGAAATGCCGTGTTTCTGGTGACATCACTTTCAATAGCAACATAGAGAACGTCAACATCTTGCAGTGCAGGACCAATTATATTCAGGGCACAAAAACGATTATTGCCAATGGGTTGTATATAGCCAATTGCTATATTGAAAAAAGAGTTCAGCTCTTTAGTACTCAGAGTGATGTCTTGTTGGATCACTGCATCATAGCTTGGTATTATAATGGTTATAATATAAACTATGATGAAATAAGTTATTCTGCTTTCACTTGGACCAATTGCATGACTCTTGGAGGCGGAAGCTATAGCTCGCCTAGATCAACAGGTAAGAATTGCGTCGTGAAAAATTGCGTAAGTAGTTCGTGGAGCACCGATATAGGCTGCACTTATGAGAATTGCTATCAAGCGTATCCTCCAAGCCTCTTTGCCGATGCGAGCAATGCATCTTATACCGAAAACCGCACGTTCGAATTGATCGACCCCGAAACTTATGTTGGCACCGATGGTACCCCTGTAGGTCCTTTTGGTGGACTGGGCTGGAACAAGGTGCCGGCAACACCCGTAGTGAAGAGTCTCGATCTTGAAGTCAATGGCACCACACTCAATGTGACATACGAAGCTGAAGTGAGAGAATAAACACGGCCTCTGTAAACATTAATACATCAACGGCTATGAATACATTCAGAAGTATCATACTTGTTGCTGCCACCATGCTATGCATAATGGCGATGGCGCAGCAAAAGACGCTGGATGAGTGTGTCTATTGGATTGACCATGACATCAGCACGAGCCAGCCTCTTGGTCCTTCGGGAGTCAGCATCGATGTATCAAGTCTGTCAAGAGGCCTTCATGCATTCACCATGCAAGTAAAGGATTCCGAAGGCTTGTGGAGCGGTGCGGTAACCAAGTACTTTCTCACTCTTCCCGATGGGGTGGAGGGGACTACGATTGTAGCCCGACAATTCTGGTTCGACAATGACGTTAGCAATGCTCAGGTTCTTGGCGAGTCGGTGGCTACTGTTGATTTGTCAAATCTGTCGAAGGGATTGCATTCACTCACCATGCGAGTCCAGGACGATGCGGGACTGTGGAGTAGTACCATAACGAAATATTTCGTTATTCTTGACGTGGAGGATATTCAACAGGTGAATATCGTTCGATATATGTATTGGATTGATGCCGATGTGGACAATGCCCAGATTTGTGATATCCAGGCAAGCAAGGGTGAAACGTTCACTGGTGTGGTGGAGATTGATGTGTCGACACTGCTTCCTGGTAAGCACATGCTCTCATGGATGATGGGTGACGACAGGGCGGTATGGAGCCAAATCTATACCGAGGCATTTACTATCGAGCCAAAGGTTGGAGACATCAATCTCGACGGCTCTGTCGATGTAACAGATGTCAACATCGTTATCAATGTCATACTCGGTAAGGATCAGGCTGAGAATTATGACGGTCGTTGCAACCTCAACGATGACGACACTATCGATGTGAGCGATGTCAATGCCGTCATCAACATCATACTCGGTAAATATTAAGGGACTTCATTGAAATCTTGATTTAGCATTGTGCATTGTGCATTGTGCATTATGCATTATGCATTATGCATTAACAAAGGTCATCACCGT
>JAEEVE010000249.1 GCA_016290765.1 Muribaculaceae bacterium | reverse complement strand
AAACTATTGTTTTCTTCATAGCAAGTCAGATTAAAACGATGCAAATCTACTAAAAACAATTGAGATAAGAGAATATCTGTAAAGCAATCCATTTAGCTTCAAATCATCTCGAGCGTTTTTAGCTACTCAATGTGTTTAGAATTCTTCGTCTGACATATACTTAGAGTAAAAAGGCGTGAGCCGATTACACCTCACTTGAAGGTCTTTGGACTTACCTTGATAGCGACGCAAGAGCGGCTCACGTCTATGCGACGAGAACCACTATACATCCCTGCTATCAATTCTCGAAAGTGTCCAAAGTTTTCAAATTGACAGGAGTATAATGACTTTTGGTAGCCTTTATGTAGTGTTAGTACCAGCGTATTAACACCGCAAAATTACATCATTTTTTTCTAACAGAAGCTATTTCGCTAGAAAAACATTACTTTAAAGTGGAGCCAAGGGACAATATGAGCTGTTTACGGATGTCTTTGCCACAACTTTGCAGAACAGATGGATAGAGCACGGGCTCTGCATTTCCGTTAAGTACAACGGCGATCTCACCTTGGAACTTAAAGCGTAGACAGTGGATACCGCATGTGAGTGTGAGTAGCAAGAAACGGCGAAGTTCACCGCGCTTGTCTAGCACTTGGCATGCCAGCTCACCGTTCAGGTCGAGCGTAAGTTCACCACCTATTGAAGCTTGGCGGAACAACTTGGTATTGACCGGTAACACAAGTTCATCGCCATGTGCCTTAGGCTTGCATGGTGCATGAACATCGTAGACGGGAATGATGTCGAGAATCTGCCCGAAAAAGTTGCTTTCGAGAGCAGAATTCGACACACGCAGCGGATAAGTGAAGACTCGCGCATTGATTACACAATACATCGGAATGCGATATCGTGCAGTCCAGATTGAGCGGTCAGGACAAGGATGGCAACACACCTCTACATAGCCGACAATGGCGTTGATAGGCACTCGGTCGGTTTCAGGAATGTTGCCATACACCATGTGGTTGTAGGCTTCCATTACCCATTCAATGGGCACTTCTTGGTTTTCAACTGACTTAGTCGCATAAACGAGAAAGCGATTTCGGTTCTCATCAGTCCGCACCTCTAAAGGCACGACAGGCAGCAGGTTAGAAACTGCCATAGCCGCAAAGGGCTGTGGTAAAAATACAATTCTTTCCATTAGTTAGATTTTAAGATAAACAAGTGCATTATTGCACCTTACACCGAATCTGATAAAAACCTCTAAAAAACAACAATGATGTACCAACCATTAGCACACCATATTATAAAAAACGCTAACTAAAGGAATTATGCTATTTACGAAAAACCAAATAAATTACTTGAAAATGACTTGCAAACTTCGTGCCATTTTAGAGCACACCGCTGTAAGGCAGAGAGAAAGTGTCGCGGTACGGGAATTTTTCCGCTCCGATATACAGAGTGTCAAAAGCGTCCGTGCCATCGGTTCTGTGCTGTAGCAGGTCTTCTTCAGTCTCGGCAAGCTTTTCGCCTCCTTTATCTTTTCGGAACCCGTTGCGCCCACGAGTGACCCCAGCCGTCTGAATAGCGAGGATGAGGTCATCGTTGTTTTGTCGGTTGAACATCGGCATGAGCCGTTGTTTGCCGGCAAAGCCCTGGTTGATGAGCAGGTACTTCTCATCATGGCGCATGGGATTTCCGAGGTTGACATCCTCGACCTGCCAGCCGTGCCGCTCGAACTCATGGCACACCACCCAGTGGAAGTCCTGCTCGTTGACGGCATAGTTGCCACCGAGAGCGGTACTGTCGTAATAGTATACCACGACCTTGCATTGGTGGTGGGCATAGTAGCGGCAGAAATCGTCAATCAATGCAGGGATTTTGCGCTCGAATTTGGTGTAGAAGGACTTGATCACATTGAGGCGGCGACCGTTGGGTTGCCCAGCCACAATCCAGTTGATGTTGGCGTTGTAGTCCATACCGATGCAAATGGGTTGGTATGGGTTCAAGTCCTTGTCTGCTCGGCAGTCGAGTTGACTTTCATTAAAGTCATAACCGAGACTGTCGAGGTATTCAAAATCACTGGCGTTGTATTTGTGAGCCTCGCGCATCGACGAATAGAATCCGTCTTTAGCGATTCCTATTCGTTGACAAAGGATTGACGTTTGGAAAGTCTTTGGCGTGAGGTCACGCTTCATCTGCTTGATGTAGCTCTCACCGAGGAGTTGCAAGTTCTCTATCGAGGAGTACTCCTTGTAATAGACCGCAACAGAGCGCATTTTGTTCAACTCGGTATCCAGTCTGCGCAAGTACTTGCGTATGTGCAAAGGAGGTTTCAAGCCACTGGCAATTAACTCCCTGGCGCGCTGCTTGACACGCCATATCTCATAAATGGTTCCCTTAATCGTTTCGATAAGGTCAACATCCATCTTCTTTTCATAGTGCAGGAACCATGAGCCCTTCTGTGTTTGTGGCATATCTGAGAGGATCATCACCGAGTGATTGAACGAGTGATGACCGAAATAGGACTTGATGCCGCCATTGGCAGGAAGCGTCTCGTCCTTGAGACGTTCATAGTCTATAAACTTCGCCTCGTCGACAAGTAACCACGAAAGCGTGAGTGAGTTGGAGCTGCCTGGTCGGTCTTGCGAAATGATGATGGCGCAAGAGCCGTTGTAAAAAGTGATGACGTGCTCATATTCGGCAGGCTCGATGATGGGCTTGCCGAAGGATTTGGGTGGTCGCCACCCTATCACATAATGCACGCCATTGATGAAGCCCCACCGCTTCCATGCCGCCAGCAAGCCTGGAATGGTGTTTGTCAGTCCGTGCTTGTAGGTGGGTACGACGATGCCGCCCGTGGAACCAGGCATCCTTTGCATATTGCGCAGAACGAATGGCGATGCGATGCTGTCGGTCTTGCCAGTACGACGGCCAGCGACAATGACGGTGGTATTCGCCCCGATGAGTTGGGTGAGGCGTTGCGGCGCGTTAAAGTATATTCGTTTCTGTGACTGTTCCATCATCTTGTGGATTGGCGGGTGGGAAAAGAGCCGATTCTTCAAGGTCGGCTTCCTCATACTCAATGTCCTCGATGTCGATGTTCTCGGCCTGGTACTTGTGGAGCAGTTCTTGAATTCGCTCCTGCAAGCGAGGCATCGGTTTGATACCGAGAACAGAGGGGTCATCGGTAGCTGTGAATGGCTGCACCACGATCAGGTCATAAGGCACGGCCTGTTCGTCTTCCAAATCGACTCGGTTGTATTTGGCATAAGATGAGGCTGCTTTCTCCATCGTCTTCGTGTCTTTGCGTTTCTTCGCCATCTGGAACGTCTCAAGAATCATTTCGTTATAGCGGTAGCGGTGAAAGTCTCGGCTTGCTTGTCCCAGCATGGGCAGCAATGCCTTGACGATGGCAAGGTCTGCGTATGCCTGTGTCTTGTTGATGCCATGACGTGCAATGGTGTTCTCCACAAACTGACGGTCTTTAGCGTCGGGGTTGGAGAGAAACCATGTGTATTCTTCACGAATACGCAAAACCCGAACCACGATTGGTTCGGTGTACTTCTGTCGCAATTCGTCCTCAGCTGTAAAGAGGTCGAGTCGGCACACGTCTATGGGCTTCAACTGTTTCATTCGTCGTCTTCCATATCGAGGAGATTGCGGTGGGTGTTCTCGATGGCGAGGGGTGAGCCTACCTGCGCCAGCTGCATTTCTTGCGCAAGCAGTTTCACTTTCGAGGCGGCCTTACCTCGTCGATAGTGTTGGCTCACGGCCGTTGACTTGTCGGCGATGTCTTCTCGCAGGATTTCGGCAGGAACACCGAGAATCACCGCCATGTCCGATATTTTGAGGTAGATTGATGCAAACTGCTCAATCTGCTGCAATTCTGATTCTGAATAAGTCATTGAGTGGGACTGAATGATTGGTTATTAAATCGTCGATTTGTGAAAAGAGCGTGGCAAACAGTTCTGGGTCAGTAGTGACCACGGCACTCTCTGAGCGGTTGCCTCGCGTGAGGTTCTGCGAGGTGATGATGCTAACCACTTCGCCTTTCTCGCTCTTGACCAGCAGCACCTTGCTGTGGTTGTCCGCAAGGTATGTGGTGTTGATTACCTGCGTGATGAACGCCCACAGCTTGAGCGTCTTGTTGGTGGCCTTGTGGTCGAGCACGAGGTTGAAGCGCGTGACGAGGCCGGACTTCTCGATGAAGAACAATCGGCGAATGAACTCCTCGGAGATTGAGAACGATGTCTGCCACACCTCGGACTTGCCGAGTTGTTGCAGCA
>JAEEVE010000019.1 GCA_016290765.1 Muribaculaceae bacterium | reverse complement strand
TAGTTACTGCTTTTTGGTGAGCTGTGCAAGTTTTTCAACAAAAAAACGCTCCATCCAATGAATGGCGCGCTTTTTCCGAGGTTCGGTGCACAAGAATTAGGCGTTCTTGGCCTTCTCAACGATGGCCTTGAAGGCCTCGGGGTTGTTCATAGCCAGGTCGGCGAGAACCTTGCGGTTGATCTCAATACCTGCCTTGTGAATCATACCCATCAGCTTGCTGTAAGACAAGTCCTCCATGCGTGCGGCAGCGTTGATACGCTGAATCCACAGCGAGCGGAAGTTGCGTTTTTTCTTCTTGCGGTCAGCATAAGCATAGGTGAGACCCTTCTCCCAAGTGTTCTTGGCTACGGTCCAGACGTTCTTGCGAGCGCCAAAGTAACCTCTTGTAAGTTTTAAGATTTTCTTGCGTTTAGCTCTTGAAGCTACGTGATTAACTGATCTAGGCATTTTTTAAATCGTTGTGACCGCCAGCGGCACGATCCCGCGCGGGGCATGCGCTTTGAGCTGGACAATCGGTTAATGAAAAATGATAAAAATCTCTGTAGATTAAAAGAATGACAAGTGAATTACTTCACCAGCAGTTGACGAACGGCCTTCAGGTTGTCGACATCAACGATGCTGACGCGCGTCAGGTTTCTCTTCTGCTTCTTGGTCTTCTTGGTCAAGATGTGACTCTTGTAAGCATGTTTTCTTTTAATCTTCCCTGTTCCGGTAAAGGTGAACCTTTTTTTGGCACCGGAATTAGTCTTAATTTTTGGCATTTTGTTTGTTATTAAAAAAAGTAGTTATTAATTACCGGGGACCAGGCACTTACCAAGCCTGATGCCCCTTTTTTTCAAGTGTTAGGTCTTGAGCGCTGACGCATCAATCCTCGGTAGCGGGCTCCTGAGGTTGAGCGGGAGACTCATCCTTTGTTTCGTCCTTCTTCTTGGCTGGCATTTTCTTGGGAGAAAGCATGATGGTCATGCGCTTGCCCTCAAGAACTGGCATCTGCTCAACTTTGCCGTATTCCTCCAGATCGTTGGCAAAACGAAGCAACAACACTTCGCCTTGTTCCTTGAACAGGATTGAACGGCCCTTGAAGAAGACATAGCTCTTAACCTTGCAACCTTCCTGCAGGAAACCAATCGCATGCTTGAGCTTGAAGTTGTAATCGTGGTCGTCGGTCTGGGGACCAAAACGAATCTCTTTCACAACAACCTTGGTCGACTTGGCCTTCTGTTCCTTCAGGCGCTTGCGCTGCTGGTACTGGTACTTCTGATAGTCCATGATCTTGCACACGGGCGGTTGGGCCATTGGTGCAATCTCAATCAGGTCCAGACCCTGTTCCTCGGCAATTTTCAGTGCGCGAGGGGTAGGGTAGATACCCTCCTCAACATTCTCGCCCACGAGACGCACCTCACGGGCGCGGATCTGCTCGTTGATGGCAAGACTGTCCTTGTCATTTTTGTTGCCGCGGCGACGATCATTATTGCGACGACCGCCGGGTGCGCCGCCTTGAGGCGACGAGGGGCGCTTGGGGCCCGACCAGAATGGTTTCTTCTGCATTCAGTAATTTTGATTGTTAATAAGCGACGAAATGCCTGATAATCAACTCCTGACGATGTCAGAACTTGGTCATCCGAGCCACTTCATCATTAATTTCGGCTGCAAAGGTAATAATTTTTTTCGAACCTTGATCACCTTCGCCCTGTTTTCTTACAGAAACTTCTTCGGCGGAGGCTTCTTTTTCTCCTACAATCAGCAAATAGGGGATGCGCTTCAACTCGTTGTCGCGAATCTTCTTGCCAATCTTCTCGTTACGGTCGTCGACGATGGCACGCACACCCTGCTCGTCAAGGACTTGGCATACATGGTGCGCATAGTCGTTATACTTCTCGCTAATGGGAAGCACAACACACTGGTCGGGAACGAGCCACAACGGCAATTTGCCAGCGGTGTGCTCAAGCAACACGGCGACAAAGCGCTCCAGCGAACCGAACGGCGCGCGGTGAATCATCACGGGACGGTGCTTGAGGTTGTCGGCACCCGTGTATTCCAGCTCAAAGCGCTCGGGCAGGTTGTAGTCGACTTGGATGGTACCCAGCTGCCAACGACGACCCAGGGCATCCTTGACCATGAAGTCAAGCTTGGGACCGTAGAATGCGGCCTCGCCAGTCTCTTGGCGGGCTTTCAACCCCTTCTCCTCGCATGCCTCGATGATGGCGCGCTCGGCCTTCTCCCAGTTCTCGTCGCTGCCCACATACTTGCCTGGATTGTTGGGGTCGCGCAGTGAGATCTGTGCCTCGTACTCAAATCCGAAGATGCGGAAGATAAACGAGATGATGTCCATCACGCCCAGGAACTCCTGTTTCAACTGGTCGGGCGTGCAGAACAGGTGAGCATCGTCCTGTGTAAAGCTGCGTACGCGGGTCAGGCCATGCAGCTCACCACTCTGCTCATAGCGATAGACGGTGCCAAACTCGGCTAGGCGCAGTGGCAGGTCGCGGTAACTGCGAGGCGAGGTCTTGTAAATCTCGCAGTGGTGGGGGCAGTTCATTGGCTTGAGCAAGTATTCCTCGTCCTCCTCAGGCGTGTGGATAGGCTGGAACGAGTCCTTGCCATATTTTGCATAATGACCGCTAGTGACATACAGCATCTTGTTGCCAATGTGCGGGGTAATCACCTGTTGGTAACCATACTTCTTCTGGATCTTGGCCAGGAAGTCCTGCAGGCGGTTGCGCAATGCGGCACCCTTGGGAAGCCACAGCGGCAGACCAGCGCCCACATTGGGTGAAAAGGCGAACAACTCCATCTCCTTGCCAATCTTGCGGTGGTCGCGCTTCTTGGCCTCCTCGAGCAGTACGAGGTACTCGTCAAGCATCGATTTCTTGGGGAAACTGATGCCATAGACACGAACCAACTGCTGACGCTTCTCGTCGCCACGCCAGTAGGCACCTGCCAAAGATAAGATCTTGACGGCCTTGATGGGGGCTACGGTCGGGATGTGAGGACCGCGGCACAGGTCGGTGAAGTTGCCCTGGGTGTATGTGGTGATGTGACCGTCTTCCAGCTCACTGATGAGCTCGCACTTGAGAGTCTGACCGCCGTCGCCGAAGAACTTCAGCGCGTCAGCCTTGCTGATGTCGCGGCGCTCGACAGCCTCCTTGCGGGCCACAAGCTCCTGCATCTTCTTCTCAATCTTGGGGAAGTCGGCACTAGTGATGTTGTTCTCACCTGGGTCGATGTCATAGTAGAAACCGTTCTCGATGGCGGGACCAATACCGAACTGGATGCCTTTGTACAGCTCCTGCAGGGCCTCGGCCAACAGGTGGGCCGACGTGTGCCAGAAGGCGTGCTTGCCTTCGGGGTCCTCCCACTTAAAGAACTTGATGTCGCCATCATGGTCGATGGGGCGGGCAATGTCCCACTCCTCATCATTTAACGAAGCAGCCAGGATGTTACGAGCCAGCCCGGCGCTAATGCTCTCGGCAATCTGAAGCGGAGTAGTGCCCGTTTCAAACTGCTTGACGTTTCCATCTGGAAATTTAATGTTTATCATTTTGCTATAATATAATAAGGTTAAAGCCGTGCCCTACGAACGGCACGACAAAAATCGTGCAAAGGTAATACAAATTATTGAAAATGGAGTATCTAGAATTGAGTTTTTTTACGATACTACTATTTTTTGTCTTTTTAATCGTGTTTGTCGTTAGAAATGGGGGAAAAATCGCTTAAATCAGGCGTGTTAGTCTAGTAATCGACTTCGAAAAGCACCCTCGAGCATCAAACGGCACAATTTTTGCAACATTCTCTCGTTGAAATAGATAACAAACACAGACTTAGCAATATGAAAAAGACAATGATCGCAGCCTTGGGAGCTGCAATGATATTAATGACCAGTTGTTCCTCGAGCAACCAGTTCTATGGTACGATGACGGGTGCATCGGTCGGAGGAATGTTCGGATCGGCCATCGGAAGCATCACTGGCGGGTGGCACGGACGCAGTGTGGGCACTGTTGTCGGTATGGCTGTTGGTGGAGCTGTTGGAGCAGCGGCTACCGCACCCAAGACCAGAGATGGCAACTACCGCTCGTCGGATAACTACAACCGTTATGAGCGCGAGGACTATCGTATTAACAACGAACGCAGCCCGTTTGCCGATATCGAAATACAGAACCTGCGCTATGTCGACGAGAACAACAATGGCTCAATCGATGCTGGTGAGCATGCCAAGCTGGTTTTTGACATTCGCAACACGGGTCGTGACTATGTCTATGATATTGCTCCGGTTATCACCGTCTCCGGTACCAAGCAAATCTACTTGTCACCTACGGCCATTATCAGCGAGTTGGCTCCAGGCAAGGGAGTGAGGTACACCGCCGAGGTGGTGGCCACTAGCAAACTCAAGAATGGTACCGCCGATTTCACGATCGGATTCAGTAATGGTGACCAGTTCTATACCATCCGCTCGTTCCAGCTCAGCACTGGCAGCAGCCCAGTCACAAGCTCTAGCAGGAGCAGTGGTGGCGGATATCCACATATCGAGTAGTTTATTTGCTCGTTTAAAACATTTTTACTACCTTTGTTGCCATAATGTAATTTCAAGTACAATTATGGCAACTTTTTTAATCGTTCTACAACTGCTCATCGTGCTAGGTGCACTGTGGGTCGGTTCTCGTTATGGTTCACTGGCGCTGGGTGCCATATCGGGTATTGGCTTGGCGATATTGGTGTTCGGTTTTGGCCTAAAACCCGGCACACCGCCCACCGATGTGATTTATATCATCATTGCGGCTGTGACCTGTGCGGGCATCATGCAGGCATCGGGTGGCATGGACTGGCTCATACAGATTGCCGAGCGGCTGTTGCGCAAGCATCCCGACCGTATCACATTCCTTGCGCCTATGTGCACATTTTTCCTTACGGTGCTGGTTGGCACTGGTCATGTGGTATACACCCTTATGCCCATCATCTGCGACATCGCCTTGAAGAAGGGCATACGCCCCGAGCGTCCATGCGGTGTGGCATCGATTGCCTCTCAAGTCGGTATCACTTGCTCGCCCATTGCTGCGGCAGTGGTCGCTTTTGTGTCAATCAGCAATGCCAATGGCTTTGATGTGACTATTCCTCAGGTGCTCATGATTTCGATGCCGGCTTGTATCATTGGACTGCTGGCTGCAGCAGCGGCTTCCTATCGCCGAGGCAAAGACCTAGACAAAGATCCGAAGTTTCTGGAGCGAATTGCCGATCCGCAACAGCGAGAGTATATCTATGGCAGCAGCATGACTACTCTCGACAAGAAAATTTCAGCCGAGGCCAAGCGTGCGGTTTATATTTTCATCGCTGCACTAGCGGTGATTGTGATGTTTGCGGCAGTACCGTCGCTGTTGCCCTCATGGGATGGCAAACCGTTGAAGATGAACATCGTCATCCAGATTGTCATGATATCGGCTGCAGCACTGATGATCATCTTCTGCAAGGCAAAGCCCAAGAAGGCGGTCTCAGGACCTGTGTGGCAGTCGGGTATGGTGGCGGTTGTTGCCATCTATGGCATCGCGTGGATGGCCGACACTTTCTTCTCAAATTATCTGCCCGAGATTCAGGCGATGCTGGAAAATGTCGTCGAACACTACCCATGGAGCATCGCCTTTGTCTTCTTCTTGGTGTCGGTACTCATCAACTCTCAGGGAGCGGTTGTGGTGGCAATGTTGCCGCTGGCCTATAAGTTGGGCATTCCTGGGCCCGTGTTGTTGGGCGTCTTTCCTGCTGTATATGGTTACTTCTTTATCCCCAACTATCCCAGCGACATCGCTACTGTCAACTTCGACCGTTCAGGTACCACGGTCATCGGCAAGTATCTGCTCAACCACTCGTTCATGATGCCTGGACTCATTAGTGTGGGTGTCTCGACCATTGTGGCCTATTTGCTCAGTATGGTCATGTTCTGAAGTGCTCCTTTGTGCCCTCACCATTTGGGGGGATAAAGGGCCGTGGAGTTTCACCAAAAGTGGGTATTTTTAAGAAGATTCCTCAAGATTTATTTGCTTTTCTTGAGGAATCTTCTTAATTTTGCACCAGTATTTTAACGATTCAGTATTTTTCTAATTGCTTTAATCTATGAAGAAACTATACGCATTGCTGGGTGCTGTGGCGATGATGACCGTGGCACATGCGCAAAACACGATGAGCGCTACACTCGAGGTGGGAGACTATGAAGGTGCAACAGCCATGGTCGAGGGTTCATACTTTGATGTGGCTCCCACATCGTTTTATCTGGCACACACAGGCACGCAGATGATTTACAAAGCCGAAGACCTGGCGCCGCTGGCCGAACTGAACGATGTGAAAATCACTAAACTTACCTATCGCTACTCAAATATGGATGCCTACAACGAGATGACTCGCGACATCAAGGTGTTCATGCAAGAAATTGATGAAAGCGAGTTCCTGAAAGTCAAGAATGTGAAGCAGTTCTTTGACTTTGACGAGACCCAGCCCTTGCTCGAGGCGACCGCGGTCTATGACTTGGTCGACACCTACGGCATGGATGGAGAAATCGAGTTCGACCTCTCGGCGCATCCTTTTGCCCTCACGCCAGGCAAGAACCTACTGGTCATCATCGTTATGGACGCGCAGGACGACGACAACTGTCTGAATAGTGGATTTGACTTGCAGTTCTATACTACGGGCTATCGTCATCGTGCCATGACGTTCACACACAACTATGTGAGCTTTCTTGACTACAAGGACACCGAGGACTTTCCCGACGCGTCGGCAACACTGGGCTGTGGAACAGATGTCGACCTTCCAGTCACCAAGATTGACTACACCTATACCACAACCGATGCTATTGTCGGTGATGTCAATGGCGATGGTAGTGTCGACATCAGTGATGTAAACATCGTCATTAATGTTATGCTGGGTAAGGAGAGCAATGCTTCGGCCGACGTCAATGCTGATGAGAATGTCGACATTAGCGATGTCAACCTGGTCATCAACATGATGTTAGGAAAATAAGAAGATGTTATTTGCCATATTATTAATCATTTAATCTTTTAACAACAATGAAGAAATTCTACATTTTGCTCGCAGCACTAGCTGCAATGACTATGACTGCTCAGACCCAACTCCAGGGCACAGTCAATGTGGGTGACTTTGACGAGCCGCAGGCAACTTACAACGGATCGTATTTTGACATGGCACCCACCAACTTCTATATCGCTCACACGGGAGCGCAGATGCTGTATACACCGGCCGAACTCGCCGACTTGCAGGACAAGGACAATGTCAAGATTACCAAACTGACTTTCAAGTTCTTGTGCGAGGATTATGAGACATACACTCGCGACATCAAAGTGTCGCTGAAGGCCATCGACGAGACAGAGTTCGCTGTCAACGACCAGGGAATAAAGCAGTTCTTCAACTTTGATGAGCCCCAGCTTGAGTTCGAGTGGAGCTGTGACATGGTGGACTACTATTATGATGACGGCGAGATTGTCTTCGACCTGACAAACAATCCGTTTAGCCTTGAGGCGGGCAAGACCCTGTTGGTCACTGCTATCTTTGATGCACAAGACGATGACAACTGTACGATGGGTAGTGACTACGTGCCCTTCTACACGTCAGGCATCAGTAGCAAGGCAATGGTCTATACCAACAACTGGACTAGCTTTGTTGAGTACGCACAGGGCGATGACTTCCCCGATGCGACAGCAATGCTGGGATGTGGCACCAATGTTGAACTCCCAGTCACCAAGATTGACTATACCTATGAGGAACAGGAAGAACCACAGGTCTACTTCCTCACGGGTACGTTCAACCGCTGGGGAGAGCAAGGAGCCGCACCGAACATTGCGTTCATGGAAGATGAGGAGGGCAATCTTGCCGCTTCGGTCGATCTAGTGGCATACGACCGATTCAAAGTCATCACTGTGGATGAAACTGGCGAAACAATTTGGTATGGTGGAACTGTCGAGGATCCCAATCCGGAGTATCCTTACTTCTGGGTGACAGAGGAACTCTTGGGCCATGGACTGACAATATTCCCAGGTGATGAATACAAGGATCTGATTGTTTTTGAAGATGGCAAGTACACGCTCTACTTGAGTCCCGCACTGCGTTCGCCTGCAGGTAGCCTCATCCTCACCGTCACCAAGGAAGAGGAGGTGCCGACGGCTGTGACCGACATCAACGTCGACAACATTGCATCGGTGAAGTATGTCAACCTGGCTGGCCAGGTAAGCGCAACTCCATTTGAAGGCGTGAACATCCAGGTCACCACCATGAAGGACGGCAGCAAGAAGGCCGTGAAGGTGATTCGTTGATTGTTAATTCCAGGATAATAAAAGCGGCACCATAGGATGCCGCTTTTATTGTGTTGGGGAGTTACGCTTTCCCTAGCATTGCGTTGATCACGGCATTCACATCAGCAATATCTACCCCGCCATCGCCATTGACGTCGGCTGCCGGATAGATCTCCTTACCGAGCATCACATTGATGACGGCGTTCACATCGGCGATATCGATGAGTCCGTCGTTAGTGACATCGCAAGCAGTAAGTGGTGAGCATCCTTCCATAAACACAAACGAGATATCCCCGTTCTGGGCTTTGGTAATGTGAGTGATGGGTTTGTGCATCAGCATACTACCGTCGGTGTTGGCGTTGTAGAGCGTTGCTGCTGGTTTAGAATGGTCGGTGAGGCTGTCGATGTGCAATTTCGTACTCACGATGGGGTAGGTGTCATAGTAGGTGTTCTCCGACAGGCTGCGCAACTTGTGGAATGGTGTCATGCGCGGGTGATCGTTGGTGAAATTAGCACTGTAACCATCGGCGATGGTGAATTCGCCCTCGGTGTTCACAATATTGTTCTCCCACAGTAGTGAGTCATAGTCCACATGAATGATGAGCAATCCTTCCTCGGGCGTGTAGCTGTCCCAAGATTGTTGCCGGCGGTTTTCCAGCAAGTAATACTCGTCGGGGTGAGCGTCATTATATATAATGTATGCCTCACCTGTAGGGTCGGTTAGCGCTTTCATTCCAGTAATGGTGTCACCTGGCTGTAGCACGGTGTAATCGAGCCATCCTGCAAAGTGGCGCTCATAACCGGTCCATGCAGCAGGACACTCACCGATGCCGTTGGGACCATTATAACTGCCATGATCCAGCAAGTCCCAGTTGTCCATGCCATAGTTGCCGCCATACTTGGTGTCGTACATGTCGGGCAACCCCATGCAGTGCGAAAATTCGTGACAGAACACGCCCATGCCCATGCGTGTAGTGCTGCCTGTGTTGCCATATAATTCGTTGCCGCAGGCATATTGGTCAATGCGCAGCCCGTCAAGCACTAGTGCGCCCGTGCCGCCTGTGTCGGCATCTTTTGCCTCGGTGAGTGTCCAGGCATGAGGCCAGATGCTGCCCACAGGGCCGCCAGTTGCCTGACCATAGCCGGCATATAGGACAAACACTTGCTCCACCTCGCCGTCGCCGTTCCAGTCATAGGGTGTCCAGTCGATCTGGAAGGTCGTATCGGCCTTCACGATTGCTTCGTGGATGAAATCGCCGGCAAAGTCAAACCCGCCAAACAGAGGGGAAGGGCCACCATAATAGGTGGCACTCTTAGATACACGAACGGGTCCATATACATCGAACTGCAGGTCAAAAGTTCCACGGCTCATGTCGTTGAAGTAGTCGTTCACACAACCTTTGGCACCTCCTGTGTTAAACCCATGCTGGTTGAGCATGGCGTTGTAATAAGATGTTGCTTCTTCCTCGCCGCTGACAAATGGCTTGTCGCTAAACTGTGCCAGGATGACTACAGCGCGGCGTGAGCCCGTGAAGTTGCTAGAGGCCACACTTACATGCTGGGCGGCTCGAGGTAGTGCCTGGACTGTACGGGGACCCCTAACGTGGCGCAACGCGCTGCCATCCAGTGCTATCGCAAGCTCGTTGTTGCTGCGCATCGTTGCCTCATGTGCCAATACGCCACTGCTATTTAGGTGGGCGCCCTCGACACGCGCGTAGCAATAGCTTACACCGTCGGTCGTCACCACGGGCACCCGATCGCTTGTCACATAGTAGTGAAGGTTTTCATCACCCACCAGCATCAGCTCGACAGTTGTGCCGTCGGGCTGTGTCACGGTGCGCCACTGGCGTAATGCCGGTACTGCCATAGTGCTCATTGCAACCAGGATGCTCAAAACGAAGGATAGGGTCTTGTTCATCAGTTCTCTTTTTACTGCAAAATTACAGAATTACCACTACAGTGACAAATTTTCGGTCGCTTCGTTGCCCCATTTCGTTCCTTTTAACTAATTTTGCCGCCTCATGACACGCAAGAGAGAAATATATAAGGTAACACTGATGGGTAGTGCCGGCAATGTCGCGCTGCTCACGTTCAAGTTTATCGCCGGCACGCTGGGGCACAGCTCGGCGATGATTGCCGATGCCGTACATTCGTTGTCCGATTTCCTGACCGATGTGATAGTGTTGTTTTTCGTCAACCTCAGCGCTAAGCCGCAGGATGCCTCACATGACTATGGTCATGGAAAGTATGAGACCATCGCATCATTTATTATCGGTCTTGCGCTGGTGGCGGCGGCAACGGGAATCATCTTCTCAGGAGGGATGAAGTTGTATGATTGGGCAAGGGGAGAACAACTGGAGGCACCTGGTAGGCTCGCATTATGGGCCGCTTTGTTCTCAATTGTTGTCAAGGAAGCACTTTATCACTACACCGTGCGGTGTGGCATGCGCCTCGATTCACAGGCGGTCATCGCCAATGCATGGCACCACCGCAGTGATGCCTTGTCATCGATAGGGGCAGCCATCGGCATTGGTGGTGCAATATTCTTGGGAGATCGGTGGACGGTACTAGACCCTATGGCATCGGTCATCGTAGGTCTTATGCTAGTCAAGGTGGCTATTGAACTGCTGAGAAACAGCATGGGCGAACTCACCGAGTCGTCACTGTCCGATGAGACCGAGCAAGAGATGGAACGCATCATCTGCGAGGTCAGTGACGTGTCGCAGCCACACAACCTCAGGACGCGCCGCATAGGAAACCGCATCGCCATTGAGGTGCATGTGCGCATGGATGGAGCCATGGCACTAAGCGAGGCTCACAACCGTGCCACAGCCATTGAACAAAAGCTCAAACACCGCTTCGGGTCACAGACCCATGTCACTATTCACATGGAACCAGCAAAGAGTTAGTCGTGACCATGTCGACACCCATCGCCTTCACATCGCGGTAGGTTTCCTCGCTATCTACTGTCCAGCACACGACAGGTAATCCCATGGCATTGAAAGTGCGCACTGTCTCGGCGTTGAAGTTCCCCGCCGAGATGCTGGGACCCAACTGCCACTGCTGGCACCACGACTCGTTGCCCTGCCAGTTGGCATTGCACAACCACTGGCAACGCAGGGTGGGGTAGTGTGTGCGGATATATTCCAGTGACTGCTTCATTGATGTCAGGATGATGGCACGATGGGTCAAGCCTTTGGACTCGATGAGCGCTGCCAGACCTGGAAAGTTGCTCATGTCGTTGTTGTTAATGCCTGTGCTCCACTTTAGTTCGACAATAGGAAACACACCCTTCTCCACACAAATGTCCAGATACTCTGCCACTGTGCAGATGTGGCCCGTATACTCGGCTCCACGCCTGGTCTGGTGGTAGGTCTCGGCGCGCAGCTCGGCCAGCGTAGCATCGGCCACTGTCAGATTGCCACCAACGCGATTGGTCGTCTCGTCATGGCTGATGACAAAGTGCCCATCCTTGGTCACTCGCACGTCACATTCCAGGCCCACATAGTGGTAATAATCTACGCCCAGCCGGTAGGCAGCGGATGTGTTCTCCACGCCGATGGCGCATCCGCGATGACCCACCAGCAATGGCTTCTGGGCAACAGCAGCAACTGTTGCTAATACCATGGTTATCAGTAAGATTGTCTTCTTCATAGCGTTTTCAGTTGTTGGTTATTAAAAAACAACCCCTCCCCAACAAAAGGGGAGAGGTTGGGTTCTTAACTGTGCATTATGCAAGAGTGCATTAAGCATTCTTAGAGAGCATCTCATGCATGTTGAGAGCAGCACGGCGGCCGTCACCCATAGCAAGGATCACGGTTGCGCCACCGCGTACGATGTCGCCACCGGCATACAGGTCGCTCACATTACTCTGCATCGTCTCCTCGTTCACTACGATGGTGTTGCGCTTGCTTACCTCCAGGCCCTCGATCGAGCGGGGAACCAACTGGTTGGGCGACACACCCACGGCAACAATCACCAGGTCAACGGGAATCTCCTCGATGGCACCCTCCACGGGCACGGGTTTGCGGCGACCACTGGCGTCAGGTTCGCCCAGTTCCATGCGCTGCACGCGCATAGCCACCACGCGGCCCTTCTCATCACCGATATACTCCACGGGGTTGTGCAGCGTCTTGAACTCGATGCCCTCTTCCTTGGCATGGCCCACCTCCTCGAGACGAGCAGGCATTTCCTCCTCGCTGCGACGGTACACCAGAATCACGCGCTCGGCACCCATGCGCTTGGCTGTGCGGGTCGAGTCCATAGCAGTGTTGCCACCGCCCACTACGGCAATGGTCTTGCCAGTAAGTACAGGTGTGTCGCCACCGCGACCGGCACCCATCAGATTGATGCGGGTGAGGTACTCGTTGCTCGACATGACGCCGTTCAAGTTCTCGCCAGGAATGTCCATGAAGCGCGGGAAGCCTGCGCCACTGCCAACAAAGACGCCCTTGTAGCCCATCTCGTGCAGTGTATCATAGGTGATGGTCTTGCCCACGAGGCAGTCCTTGACAAACTCCACGCCCATCTTGCGCAAGCCGTCAATCTCAAAGTCAACGATGCGATTGGGAAGACGGAACTCGGGGATACCATACTTCAGCACACCACCAATCTCATGCAGCGCTTCAAATACGGTCACATCATAGCCGCGCTTAATCATGTCACCAGCAAATGACAGGCCGCTGGGGCCACTGCCGATGACGGCGACCTTGATGCCGTTCTTCGGAGCAATCTGCGGAGTTTCGGCAGCACCGTTCTCACGCTGCCAGTCGGCAGCAAAACGCTCCAGGTAACCGATAGCGACAGCAGGGTGTTTCATCTTTAAGTGGATGCACTTGCTCTCGCACTGCTTCTCTTGTGGGCACACGCGACCGCACACGGCAGGAAGCGAACTGGTCTCCTTGAGCGTGGTAGCTGCCTCAGCAAAGTTGCCGCGCTCAATGTTCTTGATAAACTTGGGAATGTTGATGTTCACCGGGCAGCCGGTGACACACTGCGGGTTGGCGCAGTCAAGGCAACGGCTAGCCTCGACAACAGCCTGCTCGGCACTGATGCCCTGGTTCACCTCTTCAGTGCAGGTGATGCGGTAGGCGGGGTCCAGTTGAGGCATTTCCACGCGGGGGAGGGCAGTGCGCTCTTTCGGCGACTTGCTGTTGCGCAAGTCTACACGCCATTGCTCATTGCGAGCAGCATTGATATCATTGTTTTCCATTAATCTGTTATCTATAAACTATTAACTTTTAACTATTATTTATCACTGTGCTCCCTTCAATCGCATCATCAACTCGTCAAAGTCAATCTGATGCGCATCAAACTCGGGACCCTCGACGCAAACGAAGCGCGTCTTGCCGCCCACGGTTACGCGGCAAGCACCACACATGCCCGTGCCGTCGACCATGATGGCGTTCAGTGAAGCCTCAGTAGGAACGTTATATTCTTTGGTCAGTTTGGCCACAAACTTCATCATGATAGCGGGACCGATGGTCACGCAGTAGTCCACTTTCTCGCGTTTGATCACTTCTTCCACACCGGCGGTGACAAGACCTTGCTTCCCGTAGCTGCCGTCATCGGTCATAATAATCACGTCGTCGCTCGACTCGCGGACTTCCTTCTCCAGGATGATTAAGTCTTTTGAACGGCCGGCAAGCACGCTCACTACGCGGTTGCCCGCAGCCTTCATTGCACGGATGATAGGCAACAACGGAGCAACACCCACACCACCACCGCAGCACAGCACGGTGCCGTAGTTCTGGATGTGAGTTGCTTGGCCCAGAGGACCTACTACATCGGTCAAGCAATCGCCTGGCTCAAGTGCGCAGATTTTCTTCGTTGAGTCGCCAACAGCTTGGATGACGAGTGTGATGGTACCCTGCTGCACATCGCTGTCGGCGATGGTCAGGGGGATACGCTCGCCCTTCTCGCCGCAGCGCACAATCACAAAGTGGCCAGCACGACGAGCCTTGGCAATCAGTGGAGCCTCCACCACCAACTTCGTCACATTGGCCGAAAATTGTTCTTTACTGACAATCTTGTTCATAAACAAAAAGTTAATTAGTTATTTAGTTGTATTATTTTCTAGAAATATCCGACAAAGGTAGTGAAAAGTTTTCACTCACTTATCAATCACCCCTCATTTTTTGCAAAATAATCAAAAATCTAATTCACAAGCAAGTTTTTCCGTGTCGCGGCTATGTCTCGGCCATTATAAAAACAAAACCCCTCCCGAAGGAGAGGAATTGTTGCGTCTCTCTACAGCCGGAGAGGGGCTGGGGGTGAGGCCTTTAAATATCTCGCCCTGTGTATAGCTGGTAGTATTTGCCGCGGAGCTCGAGCAGCTCGTCATGAGTGCCGCTCTCGATGATGCGGCCACGCTCCAGCACGATGATGCAGTCGGCATTGCGCACAGTGCTTAGGCGGTGGGCGATCACAAAGGTTGTGCGGCCCTTCATCAGCGAGTCCATGCCACGTTGCACCAGTCGCTCGGTGTGTGTGTCGATGCTCGACGTTGCTTCGTCAAGGATGAGCACGGGCGGGTCGGCAACAGCCGCGCGTGCAATGGCGAGCAACTGGCGCTCGCCCTGGCTCAAGTTGCCACCGTCACCGCTTAGCACGGTCTGGTAGCCGTTACTCAAGCGACGGATAAATCCGTCGGCATTGACCAGCTTCGCAGCCTCGATGCAGTCCTGGTCGGTGGCATCTAGACGACCATATCGGATGTTGTCAAGTACAGTGCCCGTGAACAAGTGGGTCTCTTGAAGCACCATGCCCAACGAACGGCGCAGGTGGGGTTTGCTAATGTCCTGTACATCGATGCCGTCAAGTGTGATGCGGCCGTCCTGAATGTCATAAAAGCGGTTGATGAGGTTGGTGATAGTGGTCTTGCCTGCACCCGTGCCGCCCACAAAGGCAATTTTCTGGTCGGGCATGGCATGGATCATGATGTCAAATAGCACTTGCTTGTCGGGCGTGTAGCCAAAGTCGACCATGTCCATCTCCACACCGCCGTCCACTTTGACAAACTGAGGCTTCTTGCTGTCCTGGCCAGGTATGCGCCATGCCCACATGTTTGTGCGGTGCGGCACAGGGATGAGCACCCCGTTGCTAGCCTCCATGGCGTTGACCAGCGTCACCGTTCCATGGTCGGTCTCGGGCTCTTGATCTAGCAGGCGGAACACTCGTTCGGCACCCACACTGGCGTTGAGCACGCTGTTGATTTGCTGGCTCACTTGAGCGATGGGACGTGCAAAACTCTTGTTCAGCGTTAGGAATGCTACCAGCGTACCCAGCGTGAGCGAAACCTGGCCACCCAAAATAAGCGCGGCGCCCACGACACCGATGAGCACATAGCTCAGATGGCCCAGATTGCCGTTAACGGGCATTACTATGTTGGCGATGCGGTTGGCATTATAGGTGCTGCCACGCAGTTCTTCGTTGATGTGCTCAAACTGCTCAATAGCTTCCTGCTCGTGGCAGAACACCTTCACTACCTTTTGGCCAGTCATCATCTCCTCGATAAAGCCGTTCACATCGGCCAGGCGCTGCTGCTGTACCTTGAAGTGGCGCCGTGAACGCTTGCCTAGCCATGTAGTGGTCCACGCCATGATGAGCGCCATCACAAGCGAAACCAGCGTCAATGGCACGCTCAGCACCACCATGCTCGCCATAGTGATGGAAATGGTGATGAGCGAGTTCAATGCTTGGGGCATACTTTGGTTAATCATCTGGCGCAACGTGTCAACATCGTTGGTGTAGGTTGACATCACTTCGCCATGCGAGTGAGTGTCAAAGTAACTGATAGGCAAGCGCTCCATGTGCTGGAACATATCGGTGCGTAGACGCAACATTGTGCCTTGTGTAACATTGATCATCAGACGGTTATGCGCGTAGGAGCATATCACGCCCACCACCAGCACTGCAGCTAGTTTAAATAAGGTGTGCGCTAGCGGGGCGAAGTCAGGATGTGCCGTCTGCGTCAGCGGAACGATATAGTCATCAATGAGCGTGCGTGTAAAAAGGGTAGAAGCCAGGGTGGTCACTGCTGTGATGATGATGCACACTGCCACTGTCAAGAGCGAGAACTTGTAGTGCTTGAGCACCAGTTTGATGAGACGCAACAGGATGTCGCGTTTTTTGCCCTGCGTTTCGCCGATGGGCATCTGGTTGTGTTGTCTCATACCGGGCATTCTCATTGCGCGTCCTCCTTTCTGCCCTGTGGGGCGTCAAAGTCTCCACCGTCCTCGTCCTGGATGGCGCAGATTTCTTGGTATATTGTGTTGGTTTTGAGCAAGCCTTCGTGGGTGTCCCAACCGCTCATGCGGCCATTGTCGAGCACGAGGATGCGGTCGCAGTCCTTCAGACTCGAAATGCGCTGCGCAATGATGATACGAGTCATTTGTGGCACGTCGTCGCATAACTGTTGTCTTATTCTGGCATCGGTGGCATTGTCGCATGCACTGGTCGAGTCGTCGAGAATAAGCACTAGCGGACGCTTGAGCAAGGCACGGGCGATGCATAGGCGTTGTCGCTGGCCACCGCTGACGTTGGTGCCGCCTTGCTCGATGCGAGTCTGATAGCCATCAGGCATCTGTTCGATGAACTCGTCGGCGCAGGCGATGCGGCAAGCCTCGCGGCATTCGTCCTCGGTAGCTTCGGTATTACCCCAACGCAGGTTGTCGAGGATG
This sequence comes from Muribaculaceae bacterium, assembly GCA_016290765.1. Classification (GTDB taxonomy): domain Bacteria; phylum Bacteroidota; class Bacteroidia; order Bacteroidales; family Muribaculaceae; genus Sodaliphilus. Next base: position 3,267 of record JAEEVE010000019.1, on the reverse strand, counting down.
GTGCCGCTGAATAGAACATTTTTCTGAAGCACTACCGAGACATTGCCTCGCAGTGAGTCGAGGTCGAGCGTGCGCACGTCTTTGCCACCAACCTGCACTGTGCCGCGTGACACGTCGTACAAACGGCTGATGAGGTTGATGAGACTAGACTTGCCGCTACCCGTACCTCCTATAATGCCGATGGTTTCGCCACTGGCGATGTGTAGGTCGATGTCGTGTAACGCATACTCGCCGCTGCCGCCCTTGTAGGCAAAACTTACATGGTTTAAGTCGATGCTGCCGTCTGGAATGTTGGTGTCGGCATCGGCAGGATTGACAATATCCGGAACCTCGTTGATTACCTCGGCAACACGCTTGCCACTGGCAGCGCTCATAGTGATTTGGACAAATATCATGCTCAGCATCATCAATGACATGAAGATGCTCATCACATAGGTGAACAGCGAAGTCAACTGGCCTGTGGTCAATTCCCCGCCAACGACCAATTGGGCACCAAACCAACTGATGGCAATGATGCAGCCATACACCACCAGGTTCATTGCGGGGTGAGTGATGGCCATCAGACTTTCTGCCTTGACATAGAGCTGATAGAGGCCCCGTGCAGCAAGTTCAAACTTTTGGTTTTCATAATCCTCACGGACAAAGGCTTTGACCACGCGGATGGCACTGACGTTTTCCTGTATGGCACCATTCATCACATCATATTGTTTAAATACGCGTGCGAAGGTCTCACTCACACGGCGTATCACTAGTGTGAGCACTACTGCCAGTACAACCGCTGCGATGATAAAGATGAGGCTCATGCGACCGCTGATGACAAAGCACATCACTATGCTTGAAAGCATCGAAAACGGAGCGCGGATCGAAACTCGCAGAATCATTTGGAACGCGTTTTGCAGGTTGCTCACATCTGTGGTCATGCGGGTTACGAGACCCGATGTGGAGTACTTGTCAATATCGCTGAACGCGAAGCGCTGGATGTTGCGGTACATGGCTTTGCGCAAGTTGGCTGCAAAACCTGTCGAGGCATAGGCGACAAAGCGACCGGCAAGAATGCCCATCGCAAGGCTCAGGAACGCCATCACAAGCATCAATCCGCCGTAGCGAAGCACGTTGTCCATGTTGCCAGCATTGATGCCCAGGTCGATGAGCCATGCCGTCACATAGGGGATAAACACATCAAGCAGCACTTCCAGCAAGATAAAAATGGGTGTCAATATCGCCGCCCAGCGATACTGCCCAATCTGTTTCAGTAGTGTTTTAAGCATCTATTTCATCGTTTATATTGATAAAATCCTTTTTGTCAACGATGCCACGCCCACAGCGTGGCCCAAAAACGCCACAAATTTACGAAAAAATACTTGCACATTAAACAAATTAGCACTAATTTTGTCAATTGAATATAAAATGATATCAATGAAACAAATAATACTTGCTGTTGCCACATGCATGACCATGACGTTAGTTGCGGTGGCGCAAGAGATTGAGTACACGGGCGTCCGCATCTTTGACCCGGCGGTGCGCTCGCTACAGGTGGCGCCCGAGAGCAATCCCTATTTGCCGCCGGTCATTATTATGGGCTCGGATGACCGCATTAATGTGTCGTTCGACATCCTCGACTATGATGTTCACTATCTGCGTTACAGCGTCTATCATTGTGATGCCCAGTGGCATCCATCGCAACTTGTTGAGAGCGAGTGGGTTGGCGGTTTTAATCAAGCTGACATTACCGACTATGCGCAGAGCCAGGCAACGTTTACCCATTACTTCAACTACAGGTTCTCGCTACCTAACGATGATATGCAGTTGCTGCTCAGTGGCAACTATCTTCTTCGTGTCTATGAGCAGGACGACCCCGACAAAATTTTGTTGCAGACTCGTTTCTCTGTCTGCGAGAACAGGGTAGGGGTGCAAGCTAGTGTCACCTCGCGCACCGACTATGATTACAATGGTGAACACCAGCAAGTCGACATCACCCTCAATTACAAGCCCGGCACCATCATGGATCCTTATGGAGAAGTCACCACCATCGTCACGCAGAACACACGCACTGACAATGAGGTCACCTTGCGGGCGCCTATGAGTGTGGGTGTAGGAACAATCACCTACGACCACTTGCCGCAGCTCATCTTCAGGGCCGGCAATGAGTACCGGCGCTTTGAGACTGTTTTCCAGCACTCGCTCAACATGGGCGTGAGCGCCATCGAGTACTTCGAGCCATACTACCATGCAACGCTTTATCGCGATGAGCCCCGCTTCGATAAGGAGTACCTCTACGACCAGACGCAGCACGGGCGTTTTACCATTCGCAATGCCGAGGAGGACGACTCGCGAACCGAGAGTGACTATATGGTTACCCATTTTACTCTTGACACGGGCGGCCCACTTTCAGGCGGCAATATCTTCCTTGAAGGGGAGTTTGCCCACGGCTATCCGGCTCAGCAGGTGCTCATGCAATACGATCAGTCTATGGGTTGCTATGCCTGCGATATCTTGCTCAAGCAAGGAGCCTACAACTACCAGTACCTCTGGGTTCCTGATGGTACCAATATCGGCCACACCGACGTCATCGATGGCGACAAATACCAAACCATCAACAATTACTACATCCGCGTCTACGATCGACCTAGCGGTGAGCGCTACGACCGCCTCGTCGGCTTCGGCATCACCCGCTCAGGAACTTAAATCATAGCTTGTGTTATTGCCGAAAAATCAATTGTTCGTAAAACTCTTTTATGCCATCAGGTGATGATGCCATCGTATAGGAAAATGTGCTAACCCCTAGCACATTTTTTTGTGTTACTATGCTGCACCTACCACTTTACGTATTACTGCATTTGACCCGATTCTGATATCAACAACCCTTAAAAATCAGCTAATGTGTGCATAACAATTTAATTGGTGTAAATGGCTGATTGGTAGCGATATAGTAAAAACTTGCTGCAAAAAATTTTGCAACAAAAAATTGTGCTTGAAAATAATTTAAAAAAAATCTTTAAAATATGATATTTGTCTCATTTTTTTGTTGTACTTTTGTCGATTGTACAATATCTCTATCGGGTATTGTAATGAAGCAACTTTTCTCATGTCACTGATATTCAGTACTGTAGAGATTGTTTATATGAAAATATTTCACAATCGCCGTGTCAATTGATGCGGTGACCCCAAGTTTTGTCTTCAATCAAAATGCTCGATAGGAATGAAGTCTTGTGGTTTCCCATGCGTGTAAGCTATTCTAGCGCTCCACGCCTTGTTAGGCTCAATGAA
>JAEEVE010000018.1 GCA_016290765.1 Muribaculaceae bacterium | reverse complement strand
ATGGTCAAACAGTGCCTTGAACTGGCGGAACAGTTCGAACGAGGGTTTGCGCATCACCTGCAGCACTGCGTCGCTGGTATGCTCTGGAGCCACTTTCAGGCGCCCGGACACATGGAAGCGGATTAGTTCCTCGTTATATTTCGCGTTCACACGGTCAATGCGTTCATCGCCCGTGCGATGCATCGACAGGTCGTAGCGCACACCGCTGCCAATAAAAGATTTTTTGACTTCGGGCAGCGCGTCGACGCTATGATAGATGTCGAGCAGTGCGCTGTGGTCGGTATTGAGATTGCTGCAGGGTTGGGGATGTAGGCACGACGGACGCGTGCAACGCTTGCACCGCTCCAGGTCGCGCCCACGCATGCCATACATGTTGGCGCTGGGACCACCCAGATCGCTGATATAGCCCTTGAAGTCAGCCATTTGTGTCACCTGGTGCACCTCCCGCATAATTGATGCCTTGCTGCGCGAGGCGATAAACTTGCCTTGGTGCGCGCTGATGGTGCAGAAGGCGCAGCCCCCAAAACAGCCGCGGTGCATGTTCACCGAGTGGCGAATCATCTCGTAGGCGGGGATGCGTTTGCCGTTGTAGCGGGGGTGGGGCAGACGTGTGTAAGGCAGGTCGAACGATGCGTCAATCTCCTCGGTGGTCAGCGGCGGATTGGTGCGATTGACCTTGATGGCGATGTCACCCGTGGCCTGCCACAGGTTGTGGCCGTTCCACAGGTTGCTCTCCACCTCGATAGTCCGGAAATTCTCGGCCTGCGAACGCATCGACCGCTGGCATTCCTCATAGGAGTGAAGTACCACGTCAGTGTCGTTCGTTTGGCTAGGAATCTCATCCAAAGGACGGCGCACAATAGTTTGCGGAATATTGACAAGTTGGTCGATGGTTGCGCCATTAGACAACGCCTCGGCAATAGCGAGGTTGGGCTTTTCGCCCATGCCATAGACGAGCATGTCGGCTGGACTGTCAATGAGGAGGGACGGGCGCAGGCGGTCCTGCCAGTAGTCGTAGTGCGCCAGTCGGCGCATTGAGGCCTCGATGCCACCAGCAACCACAGGCACATCGGGCCACAGCTTTTTCAGCGCCTCGGCATAGACGATAGTGGGGTAGTCGGGACGCGCACCGGCGCGCCCGTCGGGTGTGTAGGCGTCATCGCTGCGACGACGGCGGGCGGCAGTGTAGTGATTCACCATCGAGTCCATCGCACCAGCGCTGACCCCGAAGAACAGGCGCGGACGCCCCAACTTCTTAAAGTCGCGCAGGTCGTCACGCCAGTTGGGCTGCGGAACAATGGCGACACGGTAGCCGTGTGCCTCGAGCACACGACCTATTACCGCCGAGCCCATCGACGGGTGGTCGATGTAGGCGTCGCCGGTGAACAGGATCACATCAGCCTGGTCCCAGCCCAGGTGATCCATCTCCTTCCGTGTGGTCGGCAACCACTGTCCTTCAATCTTCATTTCATCGCACCACGCGGGTGAATACGGGTGTTTGGCCGTTCTCTACAGTAACATAGACCTGGATGTCGCTGGCGGGCGGCATCTTGGGGCTGTCCTCGCGCGGAAGATCCTTGGCGGTGAACAGGTACTCGGTGCCCTCGGGAATGGTGCGTGATGCGACGCTCATCGCCTTGGCGTTGAGCATCGGATAACCGTCGACAGCGGCGTCAAAGATGGCGGTCTCGTCGTCGCTCACAGGATGCTGGTCACCGAAGGGCTCGGGCTGGACATATTCGCCCTCGACGAAGCCGCTAGCCTTCAGGAAGTTGTCAAGTTCTTTAGGCACAGCAGCCATACGGGCGGCACGCACACCATAGCCGGGCAAAATCTCGGCCCGCGGCTGCTTGGTGGCGAGGTCTTTGGTACTAGACTCCAGACCACCGCTACCGAAGGTACAGAATGGCACGACTTTCTTGCCACTGAGGTCTACCTGGTCGAGGAAGGTCGCTACGGGAGGCGCGAAGGTGCCGAACCACACGGGATAGCCGATGAATATCACGTCATAGGCCGTAACATCGGTGCCCAGTGGTTTAATCTCTGGCGTGACGCCTTGCTCTCGATCTTTCATGCAACGGTCAATCGTGGCCTGGAAGTCGCCGTCATAGGCTTGTACAGGAACAATCTCCTCAATGTCAGCATTCAGGCGTGTGGCAATTTCCTGCGCCACACCGCGTGTGTTTGACGTCTGGGAGTAATACAATACCAGCACCTTGGGTGCCTCTTTCTTCGGGCTGCACGACGTTCCAACCATTGCGGCTACGGCAAGCCCAGTCATCAGTTTCATAATCTTCATGTTATAATTGAATTGTTTAAGTAGTTTGATTGTTTAATTTCGCGTAACTATCCTTCTAGTTTAGCCTGCAGTTTGAGAATCTCGTCGCGGTACTGGGCAGCCTCGAGGAAGTCCATACGCTTGGCCGCGGCGATCATCTGCGTCTTCAGGTGGTCGATGGCGCGCTCGATGTCGCCCTTGCCCATGTAGGCCACCACAGGATCGGCGGCGACACCGGCGGTGGGGTCAAACTCGGCAGCAATCTGTTGCTGCAAGCCCTTGGTGTCGATGATGTTGCTTTCATACTTGCGTGCGTGGGCAGCCCTCTCATCGCTGCGAGTCATGTCGGTGTCCACTCCGATGATGGCGTTGCGTGCCTTGACGATGGCCTGCGGGGTGATGCCGTGCTCCTCGTTGTACTTGAGCTGCAGCGTGCGGCGGCGCTCGGTCTCGTCGATGGTCTGTTGCATCGACTGGGTGATGTTATCGGCATACATGATGACCAGGCCGTTGAGATTGCGTGCCGCGCGGCCGGCGGTCTGTGTGAGCGATCGGCGGCTGCGCAAGAAGCCTTCTTTGTCTGCATCGAGGATGGCGACAAGCGACACCTCGGGCAGGTCCAGGCCCTCGCGCAACAGGTTCACACCCACCAGCACATCGATGGCGCCAGCACGCAGGTCGTCCAGAATCTGGATGCGGTCCATTGTCTCCACGTCGCTGTGCATATAAGCAGTTCGGATGTCATATTTTGACAAGTAGTCGCTCAGCTCCTCGGCCATGCGTTTGGTGAGTGTAGTAACAAGGGTACGCTCGCCATGTTCTATACGCAGCTGGATTTCCTCGAGCAGGTCATCGACTTGGCCACGTGATGGGCGCACGATAATTTTGGGGTCGAGCAACCCCGTCGGGCGGATGATCTGTTCGGTGACCACGCCTTCGCATTTTTCCAACTCATAGTCGGCGGGCGTCGCACTGACGTAGATGGTCTGGTGGGTCATCTCCTCAAACTCCTCAAACCGCAGCGGGCGGTTGTCAAGGGCTGCTTCCAGGCGAAAGCCGTAGTGCACGAGATTGGTCTTGCGTGACTGGTCGCCGCCATACATCGCACGGATTTGTGGCACGGTGACGTGGCTTTCGTCGATAATGGTGAGGTAGTCCTCGGGGAAGTAGTCGAGCAGACAGAACGGGCGCATGCCAGGCTGGCGTCCGTCGAAGTAGCGCGAGTAGTTCTCAATGCCCGAGCAATAGCCCACCTCGCGAATCATTTCCAGGTCATAGGTCACGCGCTCGTACAGGCGCTTGGCTTCCAGAGGGCGCGCTTCACGGCGAAATGCTTCGACCTGTGTGCCCAGGTCAACATCAATCTTGCCCAATGCCTGCGCCATGCGCTCTTTGGTGGGAACGAAGATGTTGGCGGGGAAGATGCGGAACGACTCGACGTTCTCGCGCGGCAATTGCGTCAGCGGGTCGAGCAGTTGTAACGACTCCACTTCGTTGCCCCAGAAGATGACGCGCAACAAGATGTCCTCATCGCTCAGGTACACGTCGACCGTGTCGCCCTTGACGCGGAAGTTGCCCATCTTCATGTCCAGCTCGTTGCGCGAATAGAGTGCGTCGACCAGCTGGCGCAGGAACACATCGCGTCCCAACGCGTCGCCCACGCTCACCGTCATGGCGTGCGCGGCGATGTCCTCGGGGTTGCCCATGCCGTAGAGGCACGACACACTCGACACAACGACAATGTCGCGGCGTCCGCTCAGCAACGCGGTGACCGTCGACAGGCGCAACCGTTCAATTTCCTCGTTGATGGCAAGGTCTTTCTCAATATACTTATCGGTTGCGGGGATATAGGCCTCGGGCTGGTAGTAGTCATAATAACTGACAAAGTAGTGCACCGAGTTCTCAGGAAAGAAACTCTTGAACTCACTGTAGAGCTGTGCCGCCAGCGTCTTGTTGTGCGACAGCACGAGGGTGGGGCGGCCCGTACGTGCGATGACATTGGCCATCGTGAACGTCTTGCCCGATCCCGTCACGCCCAGCAAGGTCTGGAATGGCGCACCAGTAAGTACACCGTCAGCGAGTTCGCTGATGGCCTGTGGTTGGTCGCCTGTTGGCTCGTAGGGTGAGTGGAGCTTAAATTCCATGAGATTTTAGTAGGTATTCAGTATTTCGGGACACGGCCCGTTGGGCTATCATCGCATCAGCAGATAGGCAGTGTAGCCCACATAGCACAGAAGGAAAAGGATGCCCTCGATGCGGTCAAATTTGTGTTTGCCAAAGGTGAACACCACCAAGTAGGTCATCACGCTGGCACCGAGCACTACCAGATAGTCCACTAGATTGATGCCCACGATGGTCAGTGGCTTGACGGTGGCCGACACACCCAGGATGAGCAGGATGTTGAACACATTGCTGCCCAGCACGTTGCCCAGTGCCAACTGCGGGTTGTGTTTGCAGGCGGCAACGATGGCGGTGATGAGTTCGGGCAACGAGGTGCCTACGGCGACAATGGTGATGGCAATGACGGCCTCGCTCATGCCCCAGGCACGTGCTAGGTTCTTGGCTGAGTCCAAGAAGAGATTGCCGCCAAAAATGAGGCCAGCCAGCGAGGCGATGGCAATGAACCACAGCAGGGCAGGATGCTTGCCGGCAAGCTTGCTCTTGGTCTCTTCTTCGGCATCTTCCATTGCTTCTTTGGGGTTCTTGCCCTTGCCGATGACCACATAGCACATATAGGCAACAAAAAGGATAAGGAAGAATATGCCGTCAAGACGCGACACTGTATTCTCCTCGATACCGGGAATCAATTTGTCATTAGCGAGCAACAACAGCATCACTGAGGCAAAGATGCCAAAGGGTATGTCCCGACGCTGTGTGGTGCGCTCGATGGCGAAGGGTAGGATGGTCGCCGACACACCCAGGATGAGCAAGATGTTGGCAATATTGCTGCCCACCACGTTGCCCATGGCGACGTCGCCGCTATCATTGAGTGCCGACGAGATGCCGACAAACAGTTCGGGCGCCGAGGTGCCCATGCCCACAATGGTCAGGCCAATGATGAAGTTTGAGATCTTGGCACGCTGGGCAATCGCCACCGACGAGTCGACCAAAAAGTCGGCCGACAGCAACAACAGCCCAAGCCCGAAAACTAAAAACAGATAGTCCATTGTTTGTAATAAATTGACAATTACCCACCCCTACAGCCTTCTCTTGGCTTATTTTTAGGATGAGAATTATACATCAAGTCCCCCTATAGGGGGATTTAGGGGGACTTGAGTTGGATGGGGACAATTTTACTGGCGGCCAGTGACGGTGATGTCACGATAGGTGCGGCCAATCAAGCCTTGCAGCACCTTGCCCGGACCCAGCTCCTCGGCCTCGGTCATGCCGTCGGCAACCATGGCGGCCATGATCTGGCTCCAACGCACGGGGGCCGTAAGCTGCTTTACCAGGTTCTCCTTGATCTCGGCGGGGTCGGTGTGAGGCTTGGCATCGACATTCTGATAGATGGGGCAACGGGGCACCATGAACTCGGCCTCGTCGATGGCCTTGGCCAACTCTGCACGGGCAGGCTCCATCAGTGGCGAGTGGAACGCGCCGCCCACCTTCAGTGGCAGGGCGCGCTTGGCGCCAGCCTCTTTGAACTTGGGGCATGCGGCCTCAATGGCCTCAAACTCACCCGAGATGACCACCTGGCCAGGGCAGTTGTAGTTGGCGGGGACACACACACCGGGGATGGTGGCGCAAATCTCCTCGACCTTTTCGTCGGCCATGCCGATGATGGCGGCCATGGTGCTGGGAGCGGCCTCGCAAGCCTTCTGCATAGCCAGGGCGCGCGCCTCGACCAGCTTCAGACCCTGCTCAAACGACAAGGCACCAGCGGCAACAAGTGCGCTGAACTCGCCCAGCGAGTGGCCGGCAACCATATCGGGCTGGAATTCGTCGCCCATGGTCAGCGCCAAGATTACACTGTGCAGGAACACGGCAGGTTGCGTCACCTTGGTCTGCTTCAGGTCGTCCTCGGTGCCTTCAAACATCAAGTCGGTGATGCGGAAACCCAGCACCTCATTGGCCTTCTCAAACAGCTCCTTGGCCTTGGCGTTGTTGTCATACAAATCTTTACCCATGCCCACAAACTGTGAGCCTTGTCCAGGAAATACAAATGCTTTCATTTCTTCTATTTAATTTAGTTTTAGTTTCTAGATGTTTTTTAGAGGCTCTAGTTTTTCTAGATTGCCTAGTCGCTCTAGTTTAGGGCTGCAAAATTACTCAATATTCCCCACATAGGTGCAAAAATTGTGATAAAAATTGTTCATGTTGACATGAACCATTAATTTTGAATAAATTAGGCTGCATCTCGGCAGTAAAAATAAAAAATGTCACTCTTTTATTTTGTACTTCGCTCAACTTGCACTAATTTTGTGCCAGATTTCAATAACTCAAAATTATAAGACATCATGATTCTAATGATTGCTGGGTGGCAATGGATTGCCATCGTCGTAGTGGTGCTGCTGCTGTTTGGCGGCAAGAAGATTCCCGAACTCATGCACGGACTGGGCAAGGGAATGAGTGCGTTCAAGAAGGGCCTCAACGAGGTTGAAGAGGAAATGACCAAAGACCTCGACGACAAACCCAAAGAATTGGAGAACAAGTAATCCCTTTCGCGTTCCGCAACTCGCTTTTTCATGGGCGAAAACCTCAAGGAAATGTCGTTTTGGGAGCATCTGGACGACTTGCGGGCCGTCCTGATCAAGATGGCTGTGGTGGTGACAACCGCTGCGGTTGTCTTGTTTATCTTCATGCCCGACATCTTCGATCGCGTCATCTTGGCACCGTGCAATGGTGACTTTGTTCTCTATCGCTGGATTGACCGCCTGGGAGCGCTCATCCCGGGTATGCCACAGCTGGGAGGCGACTTCCATGTCGACCTCATCAACATCCAGCTGGCGTCGCAACTCTATGTACACTTGAGCACCTCGTTCTGGCTAGCCATCGTTTTGTCGTTCCCGATACTCCTTTATCTATTATGGACCTTCATTGCGCCCGCCCTCTACCAGAACGAGCGCAGAGGCGTGCGCAGGGCGTTCCTCTTTGGGGTGGCGATGTTTTTCTTGGGCGTGGCCGTGGGCTACTACCTGGTGTTTCCCATCATCCTGCGCTTTCTGGCCGACTACCATGTAAGCGCGATGGTGCCCAACCAAGTGTCGCTCGACAGCTACATGGACACCTTCTTGATGATGGTGTTCTTCATGGGAGTGGTATTCGAGTTGCCCCTTCTGTCGTGGCTGCTGGGAAGCATTGGTGTGCTAGACCGCAGTTTCTTCTCTAAGTATCGCCGTCACGCTATCGTAGCCCTTGTGGTACTCGCCGCCATCATTACTCCAACAGGTGACCTGTTCACCCTGGCTGTGGTCTTCCTTCCGCTCTATCTTCTCTACGAAGTCAGCGCCCTGCTCGTTCCAAAAAACAAGGACATTTCATCGTAATTCGAAACTTTTGCCCGTGCGATTAACCCGCAAAACCTCAACCATTACTTAAAGAAAATTAACTTAAACTAATAGTAAAAATATAATGTCATAAAACATGATTCAACAATTGATTATGTATCATGGGTTGTGTTTAATTAATTAAAGAAAAGATGAACCCAATCCTGCTTGTAATTCCCATCCTCTCCATCTTGATGTTTGACCTGGGTTTGACCCTGCGTCTCGAAGATTTTCGTTTGTTGGCCCAGCGCCCCTTGCCGGTCATTGTCGGGTTGGTAGGGCAGCTGGTGGTGCTGCCGTTGGTGGCCTATGGCCTGGCGGTGGTTTTCAACTTGCCACCCTTATTTTTCGTGGGAATGGTACTCATCGCCTGCTGTCCTGGTGGCAGCTCGAGCAACGTGTTTTCAATGCTCGCAGGTGGCGATGTGGCGCTGTCGGTGACGCTCACCGCGTTGAGCAGTATCATCACCTTGGTGACCGTGCCGATCATCCTCGCCTGGGCAGTGGCGGCAAGTGGGGCCGAGGCTGCTGCGGCCGTGCATCTTCCGGTGGGTAACTTGCTGGTGCAGAACATTGTGCTCATGGCGGTGCCCATCGCATTGGGTGTGGCAGTGAAGCACTGGTGGCCGGGAGCTGCAGCGGCCATGGCGCGTGTGTTGGGCAAAATCGCCTTCCCGGCGCTGATGCTGCTGGCGGGAATCTTCTTCGTGCAGCATAAGGACACAATACTTGACAATTTTGGACAACTGGGATCTTGTGTGCTAGCGCTGATTTTGCTGGCAATCATCGTGGCGTCGCTCCTCTCTCGTGCAACCAAGCTTACGGGCACGGTGCGGCGAACCATCGTTATCGAGGTAGGCATGCAGAACGCTGCTCAGGCTATCGCTGTGGCTTCCAGTCCGTTCATCTTCGACAACCCCATCATCGCTACTCCGGCCATCATCTACGCCTTGCTGATGAACGTGGTTCTACTCACCTACGTTGGCGTAATTCGTTACCGTAAGGCTACAGCCTAGCGTATTTGCACGATTTTTGCAATATTTGATTGTGTAACAGAAAAAATGATAAGCTATGAAGAAGATTTTGTTAATCAGCCTACTAGCCTTGGTGGGGCTGGTGGCAACAGCTAAGAAGTATGTCCCTGAGCGTGGTGACTACACCTTCAAGACCCAGGTATTCACCACCACCGATGACGGGGGCTCAACAGTTGCCGACAGCATCATCACCACTGTCACCGACAAGATGGGAAAGTCGTTCACACTTGTCAGTTACACCGAACCGCTCGACCCGGACTATTGGCATGGCTTCGGTGGCATTCGAGAGGATGACATCAACTTTGACGGAACTCCCGATCTGATGATTTGTCTTGGTCCGACAAATTCATTCGGTGGCTTCACTTACGACGGCTACGTCTGGGACACCACAGCTCACAAGTTTGCTCGTGTAGAGCATTTTGACGAAATTCGTGACCCTGAATTCTTTCCTGAGAAGAATCAGATTCTAGGCACATTTCGCATTGACAGCCACTACTGGTTCAGCCTCTACGAGTGGCGTGATGGCAAACTTGTCTTAATTGAGAAAACGACTGAGGATAATGTTGAATATTGAAATGATAAAATGTTTTTATGAAGAAGGTTTTGTTGATCAGCCTGCTGGTCCTGGTGGGGCTGGCGGCAACAGCTAAGAAATATGTCCCTGAGCGTGGTGACTACACCTTCAAGACCCGCTTATGTACCAAGCAATGGGAAGAAGATACCCTTGCTGACAGCATTATCACCTACCTCACCGATAAGACAGGGCGTATCGACACCCTGGTGAGCTGGGCCATCCCGCTCGATATTGAGAATTGGACAGGCTTCGGTGAGATTCTAGAGGAGGACATCAACTTTGACGGCATCCCCGACCTGCAAATCTGTCTCGGGCCCTTCAACGCTTTCGGCAACTTTACCTATGACGGACTGGTGTGGGATCAGGATGCTCACAAGTTTGTACGTGTCGAGAACTACAGCGAGATTTTTGATCCGCAACTCAGTCTGTTCGATAATCGCATCATTGGACTCTTCCGCCTCGACAGCGACCTGACCATCTCGGTCTACGAGTGGCAGGATGGAAAACTCGTCCTCATCGAGGAGCGCGACGAGAAATGGCCCACCGGCGAGGAGGAAGAATAGCTAGGAGGCTGCCCACGCGAAGAAGGGAGCCAGATTCCTTGTTACATTGTTTCTTATAAACACGTCAATGGTTGTCTTTTTGTAGCACATCTGTAAATAATTATGTTTTAATACTTGTAAGATATGAAGAAATTGTTTTTTACGTTTTTGACATTGTGCATTAGCATAGCCGTGAATGCACAGGCTTGGAAAGCAGAATCAATAACTGGTGATGAACTTCTAGGTACGAAATCATGCACTGCCTATGTTTTTCAAGATGACGAAAATATTAAATCATTTATTATGTTTAATGACAACGCTGAAGATTTCAATTTGTGTATTGCTTCGGGTGTGTTTGATTTCAATGGTGACGGTGCTTCAGGTGGTAAAATAGTCAGAGGCTTAGTAGGTCTTTATGATGAGAATGGAAAACTGATTAAGAAATATGATAAATACTGTTTTGAATCCATAGAGTCATTTTACAATAAAGTTCATTCCAACAAGTATTCTAACATGGGTGGCAACAATAAAAAGAACGCCAAGAATATTATTGAACATTTGAAGAATGGAAAGGGTTCAGTCAGATTTGTTATCCCATTATTTCAAAGTGTTCCATTTGATTTTACTGTACCATGTATGAATAAATGACTATCTTTATAGAACATTTTTCATGCAAGCCAAAAAAGTCTGTATAACAGGGGGCTGTCCCCTTGTTGTACGCGAAGATTTTCTGCCTGAAACAACACAGCCTGTACAATGCAAGTGCAGGTTGTGTTGTTTTCTATTGTTTTTATTGTTTGATTTTGGTAACTTTGGCCTTTACACTTTTGCTCTTTAAATGATGCAGCAAGTGTTTTTTTCGACAAAAAAAGCTTGTATTCCCGATTTTCTTCGTACATTTGCCCTTTGATATGCGCGTGTGCGCGAACATTGCTTACTAGTGGCTGAAGAGCAGAAACGACATAAAGGCCTAAAGATTGCTAGCTGGATACTCGGTATTCTGCTGTTACTCATCGTGTTGCTGCCATTCACCCTCTATATCCCATGGGTGCAGAACATTGTCAAGGACTACGCCTGCGAGTGGGCCAGCGAGAAGACAGGCATGGATATCTCCGTGGGACGAATCCTTGTGAAATTTCCGTTGGACATTAGTCTGGACGACGTGCAGATTCTGGACCAGAACCGCGACACCATGCTCGTGGCAGAAAATGTCACTGCCGATGTCGCCTTCAAACCCCTGCTGGACAAACGTGTCGAGGTCGATGATGCGCAACTGACCAACGGACGCTACCGCCTGGTGACCGAGGGCTCGTCGCTGGTACTCAACACAGCTGTGCAGCATGCCCAGTTCAAGGGCGTGGAGGTAGACCTCAAGCACAACGAGGTAAACGTGGTTGATGGCGCACTGCGTGGTGGCGACGTCACCCTTTCCTACCTGCCCCACAAAGTCATCCATAAACCCGACACCACTACCGCCGATCCTTGGCACATCCGTGCCCACACCCTTACCCTCGACGATGTGAACTATAAAATGGACATGTTGCCAACTTTTGACAACATGGAGGCGCATATTGACCATGCTGTACTCAAGGGTGGCATCGTCGATACCGGCAGGAAGACCGTCGACGCGCGTTCGCTCGAGCTGGACAGCGCCGATGTGCGTTACTTCTATCCCGATGAGAAATTTGCCAAACAGTACAGCAAAGAACACCCTATACCGCCCGACACTTTGCCAAAGAATCCCAACGATTCCATCCCCTGGACTGTCAAGGCCGACAGCTTGCGCATCACCGGCGGACATGCCATCTATGCCAAGCGCGATGCCAAGACATCGGGCACCAAAGGACTGGATACCGACTACATCGAGGTGAGTGACCTGGATGTCGCCGTCAACGACTTCTACAACCGCGGCACCAACACCGTTGTGCCCGTCAAGGAGCTTCGTGCCAAGGAGCGTAGCGGACTGCAGATTACCGAGGGTAATGGCACCGTTATCGTCGATGACCTGGGCGTAGAACTCAACGACTTGCGTGTCAAGACACCTATGAGCGACCTTCGTGCCAGTGGCCATATCGATCAGGACATGCTCTCGGGTAATCCCAAAGGGGCGATGGCCATCACTACCGACAGCAAGATTGCTGTGCAGGATGTCGCCAAAGCGCTGCCATCGCTGGCTCCAACTCTAAAAGACATCCCCTCATCACATCCCATCTCTGTCAAGGGTAGTCTGGCGGGCAACACCCAGCAGGTCGACATGAAGAACCTCACTGTCGACATGCCGCGCTACGCTCATGCTACTGTGAGTGGGCGCGTCACTAACCCCACCGATACTGAACGATTGACCGCCGACCTGGACGTGGATGCGCACTTCGACAACATCAACTGGGTCAAGCCCACCCTCATGGACAAGGCCATGCAGCGCGATGTAAACCTGCCGCCTATGGACCTCAAGGGAAAGGTCAAGTATGGCCAGGGCAATGTTATAGCCGATGCTACCATGCGCGTCAAGGGTGGCAAATTGGTGGGCAAAGGCTCGTTCAACAGCCGGTCGGGCAAGTATGATGTGGATGCCGACTTCAACAACTTCCCCGTCCAGGCCATTTTGCCGCGAGCTGGCGTGGGCAACCTGACCACGCATGTGCGAGCCAAGGGCAACAGCTTCGATCTCAATGACCCCAAGACTAACATAGACGCCCAGGTCGACCTGGCGAGTGTGACCTATAACAACACCACCTATCGCGACCTCAAGGGCAATATCCACCTACAAGGAGGACAGTTTGACGGACACGTATCTTCGGGCAACCCCAACATGAAGGTCGATGCCGACGTGACGGGGCGCATCACTGGCGACCACTATGTGATTGACGCGCAGGGCTATGCACATAATCTCGACCTGAAATCGCTCAAGATGTATGATGGCGAGGGCGACTGCAAGGGAAGTACACGCTTCAACATCAACGCCGATGTCGACCTGAAGAAGAAGGTGTATGATGCAACGGTCGACCTCACCGACCTCAACTGGCGTTTGGGTAAAGAAAATATGGTGGCAGACAATGCCAATGCCACCCTGCGGAGTGATCCGCAGAACGGTACTTATGCAACCCTTGACAACGAGGACAACCACATCCGCTTCAGCAGCGGCCAGCACTTGGAGAGCCTGGTTGACGACTTCAAGCGCGTTGCCGATGTGGGAATGGGGCAGTGGGACAACCGCAGTGTGGATATCGACACCCTGCGCAAGGTCATGCCGAAGTTCGATATGAGCGTGAAGATGGGGCCTGATGGAGTGGTGCAGCGCTACTTGCAGAACAGCGACATCGACTTCCGTGATATCTCGTTTGACATGAGCAACGATTCAGACTTCTATCTCAATGGCTTGGCACATGGACTCACCGTGGGGGAGCGCACCATCGACACACTAACCCTCCACGCCACTGACTTGGACGGCAAGTACCTGGGGTTCAATGCGCACATGGGTAACCGTCGTGGCACATGGGATGATATGGCGCAGGTGAGCGTCGAGGGTGGCATCAGAGGCTCAACCATCGATTTCTTGGCACGCCAACAGAACATCAAGGGAGAGGCTGGCTATCGTTTGGGCTGCAATGCTACTCTCACCGATAGTGCTGTCAATGCTCGATTCTTCCCCAACGAACCCATTATCGGCTACCGCAAGTGGACGGTCAACGAGAACAACTTCGTCAATCTGGACTACCACAACCGCATGCTCGACGCCAACTTGGACCTGCGCAGTGGTGAGAGTGGTATCAAACTCGTCACTGATCGCAAACCTGGAGCGACTACCGAGGATATCAAACTCGATGTGGACAACCTCAAGATTGAGGAGTGGACACAATTGGTACCATCACTCAAGGATACCAAGGGCAATCTTAATGCCGAAATGAACTTGTCGTTTGATGGCAAGAATGTCGAGGGAGATGGTGTTGTCGGCATCAAGGATTTTGTATATAGAGGACACAATGAGGGCGATGTCCGACTCAACACACAATTTAGTGTCGACCCCAAGACGGCAAGCACACGCCTCAACGCCGACCTGTTTATGGATGGTGGAAAAGTGGCAGTGGCTTATGGTGCGCTCAACGACTCGGCACAGAATTCGCCCTTGAACTTGGAACTCGAGCTTGAGCGGTTCCCGCTCGGCAAGGCCGACCCGTTCTTGCCAGGTGATCGCATGGTGCATTTGCGAGGCTATGCCAATGGTCATGTCGCAGTCACTGGTACGAGCGACAAACCCATCATCAGTGGCAAGGTGGTGCCTGACTCGGGATTCGTCACACTGCCACGCTATGGCATGGAACTGCGCATGGCCGAAGACACGATCGCCATCAACAACAGCCGCATCACCTTGAACAATTATCAACTGTATGGACTGAATGAGAGCCCCGTTAAAGTCAATGGCAAGGCCGACTTCAGCGACTTGGACAATATGCTTCTTGACCTACGCATGCATGGTGAAAATGTGCAAATCATGGGTTGTGAGCAGAAGCCTTGGAGCCAGATGTTCGGCAAGGCTTTTGTTGACATTGATGGAACGGTGCGCAGCGGAGGAGGCAATACCGTCACCCGTGTTGACATCGCCTTGTTGCCCACCAGCAACATTACCTATGTCATGCAGGACGAGGTGACCGAATTAGGTAACAAGGTGGACGAGAATATGGTCATCTTTGTCGATATGAACGACACCATTGACAACGAGGGAGAGGTGCTCAAGACAGCGGCTCCAACATCGTCTAGCTCAGTCACGGCCAATATCAACGTGAACCAGGGAGCCAAGATTGGCGTATACTTGTCCGAAAATGGCACCAATCGCGCCGTTATCGATGGCAGTGGACAACTCAAGTACACCATCGATATCACTGGCAAGGACCGACTCAATGGCACCTACACCATCGAGAGCGGCAATGTGCGCTACACCCCACCTGTCATCGCGCAGAAGAACTTTAACATCACCAGCGGAAGCTCCATCCAGTGGACGGGCGACATGTACAACCCGCAACTCAATCTCACCGCTACCGAGAATGTGAAGTCGAGTGTTACCGACGATGATGGTAAGGGACGACTCGTTGATTTCCTCATCACTGCCAAAGTGGGAGGCACGTTCAACAACATGCAGTTGGACTTTGACATCAGCAGCGAGGGAGACATGATGGTGCATAACGAACTACAATCAATGAGCGATATACAGCGCAGCCAGGCGGCCATCAACATGCTGCTCTATGGCACTTATTCGGGAGTCCACAGTGTTGGCGTCATCAACAATGTGGCGGCTAGTGGAGCATTGTTCTCGTTCTTGCAGGCGCAAATCAACTCCTGGGCCGAAAAGGTCATCAAGGGAGTGGACATCTCCTTTGGCATCAACCAATACGAGGGAGCGAGAAAGGGCGCTCTGGAGACCAGTTACAGTTACCGATTGGCCAAGAACCTGTTCAACGACCGCTTCAAGATTGCCATTGGTGGTGAGTACAGTACCGATGCGACTGCCGACCAGAACTTCTCGCAAAACCTCATCAACGATATTTCGTTGGAGTATTATCTCAATGATGCTGGCAGCCGTTATCTGCGGGCATTCCGTCATACTGGATACGAGAGCATCCTTGAGGGACAGATAACCAAGACTGGCGTGGGCTTTGTCATGAAGCACAAACTCAACTCGATCGATGATCTCTTCCGCAAGTCAATCAAACCTGTCATTAACAACCAGCCCGACAGCGGTCTGATAATCATTAACGATACGATAAAATAAAGTGTATCCAGCATTGTGCAATATGCATACTAGAAAATACATATGGTTCTTGATGGCAGTGGTGGCATTGCTGGCCACGTCGTGTTCGACCACATGTCGGTTGGCCGAAGGGGAAATCCTCTACACAGGCGTCAAGAAACTGGCTTACCACCAAGACAGTGTCAAACTGGATCCGGCTGTGAAGGACCAAATCTTCAGCGCCATCAACGTGAAGCCCAATAACCCGCTCTACTCGCCATATCTGCGTACGCCGTTCCCCATCGGATTGTGGGTGTATAACCATATGGACCCTGATGCCAAGGGATTCAAGGGATGGTTTTACAAGCACTTTGTGGCAAGACCTGTAACCATTAGTCGCGTCAAACCCGACACGCGCACCGACATGATTAAGACACTGCTGCGAAACAACGGATACTTCACCTCTGATGCCACTTACACACTCGTCCAAGGGGAAAACCCCAAGAAGGCGAAAATCACCTATGATGTATACGTCGCGGAGCCCTACAAGATTGGTGAGGTGTCCTATTTGGAACTGCGAAACGACCTGGACCGCTTGATCGACTCATTGGCGCGCACCAACACTTACCTCAAGACAGGCAACCGATATTGCCTGGACTCGCTCAACGAGGTGCGCATCGACATTGTCAACGACTTGCGCAACCGCGGTTATTACTACTACCGGCCAGAGTACTTGCAATATCTCGCCGACAGTGTGCACCAAAAAGGCGTCATCGATCTGAAGTTGGTGGAGGCCAGCGACATCCCCAATATGGCCGAACGAAAGTACATCACAGGCGACATCACGGCCTATGTTCAGCCCAATGCCGGCGGGGGAGTACCCGATACCGTTGAGGCGCGCAACTGTACGCTCATCAAGATGTCGCCAGTGCGCATCGACACAAAGGTAATTCCATCCAACATTGTTGCCCGCAAGGAACGGCCGTTCCGTGTGGCAAGTATGGACATCACACAGCTGGCGCTGTCTCGATTGGGCATCTTCAGCAACATCGACATGCAGGTCACGCCCAAGGATACCGTTTTGCCCAACGGGGATGGTGTGCTCGACCTGGATATCTTCTGCACACTCGACAAACCCTGGGAGGTAAAACTCGAGGTGCAGGGCGTCAGCAAGAGCAACAGTTTCCTCGGACCGGGATTGGAGCTGGGATTGTCGCACAACAATGTGTTGGGTGGGGGAGAAAGGCTCTCGGCCAAGTTCAAGGCAGCCTATGAGTGGCAGACGGGTAAGGGAAGCAGCTACAAGAACAGCGACTTCAACTCCTATGAGTTCGGACTGGATCTGAACTTTGCCTTGCCTCGATTGCTGGCACCGCGATTTGTTGACCGCAGTCGACGATACCTCAACTGGACTCGCTTTGGGCTCAACGCGTCTATCATGAATCGACCTAGTTACTTCAAAATGTTGCAGTTGGGAGGGTCGTTCACCTGGGAGTGGCATGCCAATAAACACTCGCTCAACGAGTTAACTCCATTCAAACTCACATATCACAAGTTGTTGAGCCGTACCGAAGTATTTGATTCGACGATGTATATGAACATGGCCTTAGCCATGAGTTTCAACGATGTCTTCATCCCGCAGATGCAGTATACCTACACCTATGAAAACGACTTCGGACTCAATCACATCGTGTGGCGCTCAACAATCTCTGAGGCTGGGCACATCTTCTCGGGCATCTGGGACTTGGTGGGACGACGCGACAACAAAACCATGCTAGGAATACCTTTCTCGCAGTTCGTCAAGGGTGAAACGCAGCTGGTGTGGTCGAGGCAGTTGCCATGGAACAGCAAAATTGTTGGGCGCGTGTATATCGGAGCGGTTTACTCAACACGTGACTCGCTCGAAGTGCCATACCGCGAACAGTTTTACATTGGCGGAGCTAACTCGGTCAGGGCATTTACTGTGCGCACAATCGGTCCGGGTTCTTACTACACCGTGAAAGGAGACCCCTTAGGCTTCTACGACCAAACGGGTACATTCAAATTCGAGACCAACTGGGAATACCGGTTTCCTATCTTCGGCAATTTCCACGGAGCAGTGTTCCTTGATGCGGGAAACATTTGGTTGCTCAAACTCGATATGTATGACGAATATTTCCGGTCCGATGGAAAACTGCGCATGAAGAACTTCTTCAAGGAATTGGCGGTGGGCACCGGATTGGGATTGCGCTTCGACATGGGAATGCTGGTCATTCGAGCCGACCTGGGTATAGGGCTGCATTTGCCCTATGAGACGTCCAACGAAGGATGGTACAACATTCCCAAGTTCAAGGACGGCCTCGCCCTCCACCTTGCCATCGGCTATCCTTTCTAGAGTGATCTAGTTTAATAACCATTATAAAAACCTAAATGACAATGAGAAAACTGAGAAACATCGCGCTGGCTGTGGCACTTGTGACTGCAGGAACGGCATTGGCGCAGAAGACCGCCGGAGGCGGCATCGACAATGGTATGCTACGACAAATTGAGCAAAAGGCCACCAAGAATCACCCCGCCTTGAGCAATGCCATGGCATCAAATTCTATTGAAGACCTGGCGCGCAACTATCGCAACGCAACCATCACCGACGACCATTTCAGCGTCGAGACTCCCAAACAGAACATCCACAACCAGCGTCAGTCGGGACGTTGCTGGATGTTCTCGAGCTTCAACGTGTTCCGTGCCAACTTTGCTAAGCGCCACAACGACACGCTGCGCGTCGAGTACTCGCACGACTACCTCTTCTTCTATGATCAGCTCGAGAAGGCCAATCTGATGTTACAGGGCGTTATTGACTGTGCCGACAAGCCCATCGACGACCAGCGCGTGCAGTTCTTCTTCCACCACCCCATTGGTGATGGTGGCACTTTCTGTGGCGCTGCCGACCTGGCCGAGAAGTACGGCCTCGTACCGATGGAGGTGCAGCCCGAGACGTTCAATGCCGAGCGTACTGCACAACTGCGCAAATTGATCTCGTCCAAACTGCGTGAATTCGGACTGGAACTGCGCAAGATGGTAGCCGATAAGAAGCCGGCTGCAGCAGTCAAGGCTCGCAAGACCGAACAACTGGCCACCATCTATCAGATGCTGTCGCTTGTACTGGGCGAGCCCGTCAAGCAGTTCACCTATGCCTTCAAGAACAAGGACGGAAAGACTGTTACCGAGCCTCGCACCTACACACCGCTCGAGTTCTTCCGCGAGACACAGGGTACCGATGCCATCAATGGCACATTCATCATGGCCATGAACGACCCGCGTCGCCCCTACTACAAGACCTATGAGGTGGAGTGGGACCGCCACACCTATGACGGTCACAACTGGTGCTACATCAACCTGCCCATGGAGGACATTGCACAGCTTGCAATTAATTCGCTCAAGGATGGCACCAAGCTATACTCAAGTTATGACGTGGGTGTGCAGCTCGACCGCAAGGTAGGACTCAACGCGCTCGACAACTTCGACTACGGCACACTCTTCGGCACTACCTTTGGCATGAACAAGGCCGATCGCATCGCTACCTTTGACAGCGGATCGACCCACGCCATGACGATTACCGCCGTCGACCTCGATGCCAACGGCAAGCCCATCAAGTGGAAGGTCGAGAACTCATGGGGCACCGAAAGCTGCCACAAGGGCTACAACATCATGACCAACGAATGGTTCAACGAGTACATGTACCGCCTGGTGGTCGACAAGAAGTATGTCCCCGAAAACATCCTCAAGGCCGCCCAGCAGAAGCCCATCATGGTCATGCCCGAAGATCCCCTCTTCAGCACCGACGACTAAACCTATTGATTAGAATAATAACGACGGGGACAACCTTATCTTGGTTGTCCCCGTTGTTGTCTTATTCTGACAAGGCCTAAAACAGGCTCATGGACTTGGGTTGGACGCGGGTGCGGGCGCGGGCCAGGCGGTCCTCGTTGATGTCAATGCCGATGGAGCGGCGGTTCACGTCGTAGGCGACCTTGCAAGTGGTGCCAGTGCCGCAGTAGGGATCCAGCACGATGCCGTCACGCGGACAAGTCGCCACGATGGGCAGTAGGCACAACGTCTCGGGACTCACGCGGTAACGCTCGATGGCGCTCTTCTCAGGCTCGATGTTCCACACGTCGCCGGGCAAGATGGTGGTTTTCTCGCCCACTTGCTTGGCGTGGCGGCGCAAAGCATCCTCGTCAAAATAGAAATCTTCGGCGCTCTTGACAAAGTGGAACATGAACTCATGCACGTTGCGCAGGTGATCGAGGCTGCTGCCATACTCGCCCAGGGGCTTGTTCCACACCACGTCGTTGCGCAGGGTCCACCCTTGCAGCTCCACCATGCGCAGGGCGATGCGCCAGGGCAGACCTTGCAGCGCGCGGCCCTCGTAGTAGTCGGCCATGTTGAGCCACAACGACCCTTGGGGCTTGAGCACACGCCAAGCCTCGGCCATCACGCGCAGTAGCTCGTCGCAATAGGCATCAATGGTCTTGTGCTTGATGCTCTCGGTGTTATACTTCTTCAAGTTCCAGTAGGGTGGGGTGGTCACGATGCAGTCAATACTGGCGTCGGCGATGCCTCCCATTACCTGGCGTGCGTCA
>JAEEVE010000248.1 GCA_016290765.1 Muribaculaceae bacterium | reverse complement strand
TCAACCACACGGGCAACTTTGGCGAGGAGCATCTGTGCAAACTCTTTGACCGCGATTGGAGCAAGCCACAGAGCGACCTGAGCCAGTGCATGGTGCCATGGACCATCAGTCAGGGTGGCAAGTTGCAGGACGACTATATGAACCTGCCTGGTGCTCAACAATACAGCGACCGCTTGACCAAGATGAAGAATACCGACGGCCAGAACCATGACAACCACAATCTGTGGCACCACTACGGCAACTTCAACTGGGATGAGCCCAATCGTTGGTGGGCACAGATAGCCGGTGACTGTGTGGACCTGAACACTGAGAACCCCGAGACCTACCAATACCTAATTGACTGCTACGGCAATTTCATCGCCATGGGCGTGGATGGCTTCCGCATCGACACGGGCGGGCACATCTCGAGGTTGACCTTTAATAAGGTGTTCATCCCCGCATTCCAGGCACTGGGCGAGCAGTACAAGAGCAAGCGCTTGAATCAGTGCCCATTCTACATATTTGCCGAGGTGTGCGCACGCTATAATGAAGTGACCTACCGTGGACAACCCTCTTTGTCGCCCTACTTCTACACCTGGCAGAGCGACGCGTCGTTGCTTGAGCAGTGGGACAACGACACGACTTACTGGCATCATACCGCCATCTTCGAGAGCACCGACCCCGCTACGCTGCACAATCAAAGCCTATGTCTTCAGGAGCACGAGGAAAACGCCAGCGAGAGTAGCCAACCTCGCAGCAACAACGCCCTGCTCGACGGCAACAACTATCACACGCCCGACTACAGCCACGCCAGCGGCATGGGCGTGATTGACTTCACCGCCCACTGGAACTTCCAGAACGCAGGTCGCCTGTGGGGCGTGCTCGACAAGGACGACCTTTATAACGACGCTACCTATAACGTGGTCTACGTCGAGAGCCACGACTATGGGCCCGACAGCTTCAACCGCTTTAACGGCGGCACCGACCAGTGGGCCGAGAACCTGTCGTTGATGTTCACCATGCGCGGCATCCCCTGCCTATATTACGGCGGCGAGATTGAGTTCCGCAAGGGCATCGTGCTGGACAAAGGCACTGACCTGGCGCTGAGCAACACCGGCCGCGCCTACTATGGCGGGTACCTCACGGGCGAACTTGAGGTGGGGGACTTTGGCGAGGTGACGCATGCCACGGGCAATGTCGCCGCCACGCTGAGCCATCCGCTGGTGGCCCACCTGCAGCGCCTGAACAAGATTCGCGCCGCCATCCCCGCGCTGCGCAAGGGGCAATACAGCAAGACCCACTGCAGCAGCAACGGTGGCTATGCCTTCAGGCGCCGCTACACTAATGGTGCCATAGACTCTTACGCGCTGATTGCTTTGAACAAAAGTGCCACCTTCAGCAATGTGCCGAATGGCACCTACCGCGACTGCATCACTGGCGACGAGCAAGTGGTGACCAACGGCACCCTCGTCACCCCAGCGTTCAGCGGCAAGGGCAACTTGCGCATCTATGTGCTCGACGGTCCGGGCAAGATTGGCAATGACGGACCCTATCTGCACGGCGGCACGCCAGTCACCCCTACCCTGCTCGCCTATGACGGGCATGAGGAGGACGGCGACCCCAACACGCAATATATCACCGGCGGCTACACGCCTGAGCCCGATGGCGACCTGCAGGTCTACGAGCCCATCGTCGACGAGGACGAGTTGAGCGTGTTCTATGAGGCTCCGCTCACCACGGGCCGCATCACCGCATGGGTATGGAACAACAGCAGCAACTTCACGGGCGGCAGCTGGCCCGGCGTGGCAATGCAGCTGATGGGCTGCACACCCGACAGCACGCGCAAAATCTACAAGTGGACCTACGAAGGCGACCTGACCACGATGCCCACTAGCATCATCTTCGTGGTCGACGGGACGCAAACCAGCAACCTGGTGTTCCAGAACCATGGCTATTATATCGACGGAGTGTGGGAGCATGAGGTGACCAACTACACCAGTGCTGCCCCCACACTGACCATCGAGCCAGAAAGCGGCCACTATGACGAACCCATCACGGTGACCATCACCGCCTCGGAGTCGAGCGCGACCATTGTCTACACTACCGACGGCACGAGGCCCACTGCCGAGAGCAGGTTTGGAACGGGTATGGTGACACTCACCGTCGATGACAATACGACAGTCACGGCAGGTGTGCTGCACGAGGGTCGAGTGCGAAATGTTGTGTCACGCGAGTACATCTACCACGGTTTTGAGACCCGACAGGCGACCATCTACTTAAAAGATCCCACTCCGGCACCCGACAATTGGAGCCAAGTGTACTTCTATGCCTGGGACACGAGCGGCACGCTGCTGGGCGGATGGCCCGGCAAACTGATGGGCGAAGCGAACACGACGGTGGTGCGAGGCACGAAGTTTTACTGCCAGACCTTTGACATCACTGCCGAGGACTACACGTTCAACATCATCTTCAGTCAGGGCGACGGCGGACACCAGAGTGTTGACATCAAAGGGCTAAGTCAAGACACCTACTTTGAGATTTCATCAACCACCAACAAGTACACCGTGCGTGATATCACAGCCGACTATGCAGGTGTCGTGGGTGACATCAACGGCGACGGTGTCGTCGATATCGCAGATGTGAATGCGGTGATTAACATCATGCTCGGTAAGAGCGGTTTCACTCCACCAGCCGATATCAATGGCGACGGGTATGTAGACATTTCTGATGTAAATGCAGTGATCAACCTCATGCTGGGGAAAGTTAATTAGTGCAGAATTGAGGGCTAGCTTTGGATTCTTTTGGGTTTCCTGCCCCCCCTAGGGGGCTAGGTGACAGGAAAAATGAGGTGTTTTTTGAAGGTGTTGCGGCGGTTTTTGAAGACAATTCTTTGATTTTGAGCATTTTGCCTTCAAAAAGTGTTGCGCAGAAAAATTTGCACAAATCTTTGCGAGATAGTAATTTTGCAGTGAAAAATTCGATAGAGGGCCTTTAGCGAACCCTCATCGCCCCAGAACTTTCATTGTTAAACATCATTTTTAGTTTCAAAATATGGAAAATCAATTTAAACTCAGGATGCTGCAGCTAATTGTGACAGCCCTCGTTTGTCTGATGCCACAATCTATGTATGGTGCATTTATGGTCGACGGCCTGTTCTTTGGCCTCTATGATTATTCTGGTGAAATATGCGTATTCGTCACCTCGGAAACCTCTACTGTCCCAAGATACCCAAACCTCTCAGGTGATATGGTCATTCCATCTTCAATCACTTACCAGGAGACATCATATAATGTCCGTGGCATCAGTAATTCTGCTTTCATGATGTGCAACGATATCACGTCTGTCACCATACCTAGTTCTGTCACCTCCATCGGTGCTATGGCTTTTAATAGTTGCAAAGGTCTGAAAACTGTTGTCTTACCAGACTCACTTGCATATGTTGGAGCCAATGCATTTGGAGAGTGCACCAGTCTAGAAACAGTCATGTTACCATCTAAAATCAAACAGAATGACGGGGGCATGTTCTATGGTTGCACAGGATTGACAGAAATTACGTTTCCGTCCACTCTTAAGTCAATCGGCACGAGCATGTTCAGCGATTGTGTGAACTTGACCACAGTGCGATTGCCTGAAAAACTGGAGTCAATAGAAACCGCAGCATTCAGCGGTTGCTCAAAACTGGCTAATATAGACTTTCTTTCCACCCTTCAGAGCATCGGCGACTATGCGTTTAAAGACTGTTCGAGCCTGACAAGTGTCAAACTGCCGGCATCGTTGCTGGGGTTAGGCTACGATGTGTTCCAAGACTGCAGTGCCTTGCAGGAAATAATGAGCCTAGCATTGACACCTCCCACGGCACATGAGGATGAGAGTGGCTACGAAGGTCAATTTTATGTCGTTTATCCTGGGACATTCAACGGCATCGACAAGGAAAACTGTGTGCTGCGCGTGTTTGAGTCGGCCATGACTGACTATGGCAAGGCCAAGGGATGGCGCCAGTTCCAAAACTATGAGGCAATCAACGAGAGCGAGTACATACCGGGCGACGTCAATGGCGACGGCGTGGTGGACATCGCTGACGTCAACGGGGTCATCAACGACATGCTCGGCAAGGCCGCAATTGTTGTCGAAGTCGAGGACGCCAAGTTAGGGTTGGCACTGGTCGAAGGAGGCACGTTCAACATGGGAACAGATGTCGATGAGGAACAGTTGAGTTTGGGAATTTATGACAATGTACCGTCACCCGTTCACCAGGTGACGTTGGACAGCTATCTCATCTCTACCACCGAAGTCACCCAAAAGCTGTTTCACGCCGTGATGGGCGGCACCGAACCGGAGTACGAACAGAT
>JAEEVE010000247.1 GCA_016290765.1 Muribaculaceae bacterium | reverse complement strand
GAATATGAAGGGCTATGCCGGGCACTACGGCCTGGAGCGCTACGAGATGATTGAGGCCTATAACCTGGGATCGCAGGTGCCCAACGAGGAGTTCATCGCCCGCGGTCTGGAACTGAAGGCCGACGCGTTGATTATCTCACAGACGGTGACACAGAAAGACGTGCACATCAAGAACTTGACCAACTTCATCGAGCTGATGGAGGCCGAGGGCTTGCGCGACAAGATGATTTGCTGCTGCGGCGGCGCGCGCATCACCCACGAGCTGGCCAAGGAGCTGGGATTCGATGCCGGCTTCGGCATGAACACTTATGCCGACGATGTAGCCTCATTTGTCGTCCAAGAAATGGTCAAGCGTGGTGTGAAGTAAGTAATCAGTGGCTCGCTGATGCGAGCTGTCGGGTGTCAGGAGCTTGCCAGGCAAGCTCCTGATATCTTTTGTACCAAATTTGTGGGAAACGACAGATTTTAGTGGAAAAAATTTGTGGGAAACGACAGATTTTAGTATCTTTGCATTGTCTAAACAACTGATTTCATGGCAAAAAAGGCATTAGTCATACTGTGGCTGGTTGTGGCAGGGGCGTGGCAGGGAGCAGTGGCTAGCGGCACGGGGCGGCTCAAGAACTATGACATCTGGAAAGACCTCCCCAGCAAGACGCTGATGGAGATGGGACTCCGTTTCTATGATGCCGGAAAGCCCGACAGTGCGTTGCTTTCCTATAACATTGTTGTCAACCGCTACCACAGTAGCGACAAGCACAATAGCACCTCTCCTCGACAAGCTTGCGCTGCACTCAATTTCCTAGGTATCCTCTATACCAATTATTTTATTGACCATGCCAAAGCCAACCGCTATCTGCTCGAAGCCCAGAAGCTGGCCAAAGACAACCATTTCATGACCCTTCTGTCTTGCACCTACACCAACCTGGGTAATATCAAGATGAAGAATCTAATCTTTGGTGATAGTATCATGGACGAAGAAACCCTGCAAATGAATCGTCTGGCATTTCATACAGCCCTTGAGGCCAACGATGACCCACTGGTCATTATCACTTCTGGCATCAACTGGATTCAACTTCTTGACGACACAACCAACTATAGGCGTTTTCATCAAGATATCGACCTTTTCTTGAAATACCCTTTGCCCGACAGCCTAAAGCAATATGAATATACCAAAACCTTTGCTCGTGCTATCCAGGAGAGAGGCAAGAAAAACTATGACACCTACTTGCAACTGTTGGACTCGGCCTACGCGCATATCTATCACAAGAACATGCTGAGCAAAGAAATATTTGGTGAACAGATAATCAACGACAAGTGTCGTTTTTTCATTGAACAGCGCCGCGACAAGGAAGCGGTCGACTTGCTGTTTAAGCAACTGTACAAGGGCCAGGCCAAGGGTGATAAATATATGTCGTTCATCTATAGTCATAGTTTATACCAGTACTATCGCAACATCAAGAAGGACTCCATCATGGGCGACAAGTTTGAGTTGATGGCGTTGCGCTACAAGGATGAGTTTATGAATCAGACACATCTTCTTGATGCCGATAAGGCTGAGTTTTTGTTCCAGATAGACGAGATCAATGCCGAGGTGCAGGAGCTGACCACAAGGCAGCGGATGACGAAGATAATTGCCTGGAGCACTGCCGCTTTTACACTCATCATCTTGGTCATCCTATATCTGCTATGGCGCAAGTACCGTCAAGTACAAGAGAACCATCGGCAACTCTATGAGAACAACCTGGCCCTGCTGGCGGTGGATGACGAGCGACGTAGGTTGTTGCTGGAGTACGCAGCGAAGTTGGACGAAGAGCCAGCCAAGTACCAGTCGCACCAAATGGATGAGGGCGAGCAGAGCGACCTGCTGCACCGCATCTTCTATGTCATGGAGACCAGCGACGAAATCTATGACAATGATTTCTCGCTCGAGCGCCTCTCGGAGTTGGTCGAGGCTCGTTCGAGCAAGTATGTGTCGCAAGTGCTGAACGACTACTACCACCAGTCGCTTTCTGCCGTGGTCAACGACTACCGCATCCGCGAGGCCTGCCGTCGCATCAACGACCGCGAGCATTACAGTCAGCTCACGGTGCAGGCCATCGCCGAGAGCTTGGGATTCAAATCCTATCCTAACTTTGTCAGCAATTTCAAGAAGTTCACAGGCCTCACGCCCAGCGCTTACAGGAAGCAACACCAATCTCAATCTCACGCAGAGTAGTGTTTATTTCACGCAGATTACGCAGATGATTATAGATTTTTGAGTAGTTAAGTAGTTAAAGGGAGTCAAAGGGAGTTAAGTAGCTAGGGAAAGACAATGAAAGAGTAAAAATCTGCGGAATCTGCGGACAATTATGATTTTAAAAAACAACTCATTCAACTCAAGCAACTTTTATCTGGCACGAGTGGTTATTCGGAAAATTCACGTAAAATTTTCGATTATAATCAGATTTTTTCTAGAAAATTTCTTGGTTACAATCGAGAATTTTACTACTTTTGCACCGAATAATTAAATTAGACCACAATGAATATCATCAAACGAACTTTACAAGGCGAAATAGAGAGCCGATTACGCCCCAATAAGGCCATACTCCTTTATGGGACAAGGAGAGTGGGAAAGACCATGCTTTGCAAAGCAGTTGCCTCGAGTTTCAAAGGCACAATGCAAATGCTAAATGGCGAGGACTTTGATGTCCAGACAATGCTCTCCACTCGTACAATAGCCAACTATCGCCAGTTGTTTTCTGGATTAGACTTATTGATCATTGATGAAGCCCAAAATATTCCAGATATAGGGCATGTCATCAAACTCATTATCGATGAAATTGAGGGTATCAGTATACTCGCTACAGGATCCTCGTCGTTTGAATTGAATAATCGAGCTGGCTTTCCATTGGTAGGGCGATCTAGCCAACTGACATTGGCGCCTTTGTCACAAAAAGAGATTCAACAATACGAGACACCCTTTGAGACCCGCAGCAATCTTGAGTCACGGCTTATCTATGGTTCCTATCCTGAGGTGATTAATCTTGAACGGCATGATGAGCGTGCAGAATACCTGCATGAGCTAGTCAATGCCTACTTGCTTAAAGACATTTTGTCAATTGATGGCTTGAGAAACTCCGCCAAGATGCTGAGATTGCTGCAACTGGTAGCATTTCAAGTGGGTAGTGAAGTCTCCTACGAAGAATTGGGACAGCAACTAGGGTTAAGCCGTGATACTGTGGAGAAATATATGACTCTGCTAAGTCAAGTGTTCATCATATATCGCCTAGGAGCATTCTCTCGCAATCTGCGCAAAGAAGTATCAAAAGCGGGGAAATGGTATTTCCTGGACAACGGAGTGCGAAATGCGGTAATTGGTGACTTTAAACTCCTAAAGTCGCGTAATGACTCAGGAGTTTTATGGGAGAATTACATGATATCTGAGATGTTAAAGAAAAGCTATCATTCAGTTGGCCACGTATCACATTATTTTTGGCGCACATATGACCAGCAAGAGATAGACCTGATTACCGAAAATGATAGCATGATGGATGCGTACGAGTTCAAGTGGGGCAAGAAAACGCCAAAGGTACCCAAAGCTTTTTCATCAGCATACCCCCATGCCTCCTTCGTGGTCGTTAGTCCAGAAAACTATCTAGATTTTATCAAATAACGGGCATCATTTGAGTAGTTAAGTAGTTTTCTTATATCATCTGCGGAATCTGCGTGAGATTTTTAGACAGAAGGGAAAAGGTTGTTTTAGACATAAGAACATAAGGTTTGTTGTTTTTATTGTTTGATTTCTGGACAGAAGAACAAAAGAACAATTTTTGAGTAGTTAAAGGGAGTTAAGTAGCTAGGGTAGGACAATGAAAGAGTAAAAATCTGCGGAATCTGCGTGAGGTTTTTAGACAGAAGGACATAAGGACAAACAACCGCCCGGCTGAATCAGCCAGGCGGTGTTGCTTGTTTTACATTGAAGTAATCTGCGGAATCTGCGTGAGATTATGGAACCAAAATTTTGCGGGCGGTACCGTCGCTCATCTTGATGATGACGACTCCCGTAGCATTGTTTTATGTTTTTTTGATAATTGTATCCTCAATGAGGATGAATGATCAGAACTCTCCACTTAAAGGGACTGAGGGGGCTTCCAACTACTTCAAGACCCTCTTGTCACCGACGATGTAAACGCAGTGAAGCAGGGTGTTGAGCTTGCCGAGCATAAGGTTGATGACTGCGTTGACGTCGGCGATGTCAACATTCGTATCGCCCTGGGTAATATAGGCACGGCCATCGTAGTTGTCAGCACTGTCCTTGCCAAGCATGATGTTGATGACTATATGCACAT
>JAEEVE010000246.1 GCA_016290765.1 Muribaculaceae bacterium | reverse complement strand
TCAGCGCGATGGGCACCGCCAGCAATGCCACATATAGCACCGCTCGTCCCTTGATAACTGTTTTTCTTTCGCGTAACATGCTATTAATGGCTAGTATAGAGCCTCGGGTCTGGATTATTTAATTGACAAAGTCTACACTGACACCCAGTTGGAAGCGGCGGGGATTGAGCGGATAGTGCGGAATGGCAAAGTAGTCGTTCCCGCCGAATATTTTGCCGTTGGCGTGGGTGTAGACGATAAAGAAGCGCGCCTTCTTCATCTTGAAGTTGGCATAGAGGTTTGCCAGCAAGAAATTTCCGCATTCCTTTTCATGCTGGGTGTGGAAGGTCATTGTGGCAGGGTTATAGGTGGGTGCATAATACTTGGTGTAATAATTACCATCGATACCCACCTGCACATGCAGCACCTTGGCGATCACAAACTGGGCGTAGATGTTGCTATAGATCGATAGTGCTGGCAGTGGCAAGACGGTCTTTTCGCTCGAGGTCTGATAGGTGATGCTGTTTTCCCAGCCTAATGCCTTGAAATGAAGTCCCTGTCGCAAGGTTGCACTGAGGACATGAATGCCAGGCGTATGCTTCACCGGCAAGCCTTCGTCACCAAAGTAGACGTAGTTCTTGATCGTCTCATAACCTACGTTGATATTAGTCCACGTCTGCGGGATATTCAGTTCACCACCCACACGAAACCGTTGTGTCTTCCCGAAGTCGTTTTGCCAGATGTAGTGGTTCGACACAAAGTTGTTGAGCAGATAGGGTGTCTCCATGTTCTTGAAATAGCCATAACCCCGCAGGGTTGCCGTGTCGCCCCTCACCTTTAGGCGCGTCTCGATGTCGCCCGTGATGTCGATGTCGCCGGCAGCACTGCCAAGGACGCCAAAGCGCGCTGTAGCCTGATAGCGCAAGTGCGAGCCTTGCTGCTTGGTGAGCTGCCCTCCCACCCACACGACGTTCTCGGTGTGCTTTGGTGAGATGCTTGCTGGAGCCACATCCAGCCCTGCAGGCAACTCGACACCTGTTCCGGTAATCGTGTCGGTGACCTGTGTGTATTTACGCAGCTCGTGAGTGGCAAATGCAGCGAGCCCAAACTTTGCCCACTTGTTGAATCCCTCGAGCATAGAGATGCCCACAGTGTTGCGCAACCTCCACCACTTATTCTGCTCGTCTGTGCCGCCCAGCTCGAGATAGGTGTTGTCAAATAACAAGGTATCCTCCATTCCAATGTCGTTGTTGAAGCGGTGGCGGTTGTCCTTGTAGTCCATTGTCCATATGAAGCTAGTCACAGGAACATAGGTACGCCCAATGATGGTGTCGGTGATAGAGTCGCGCTGATATCGATAAAAGCCCACCTTGTAGCGGTGATTCATGTAAAACTGGCTTCCCTTGACGCTGCTTTGTGCGTCGGAGAGCCATGTGGTAATGCTCTTGTTGTCCACGCTAGTCTGTCCGCCCTGCACCTCGGCAGGATCGGTGATGAAACGGTCGTCGGTGATGCCACCATTCTCGCGGGTCGTGTAGTCATAGTGAGTAAAGAACGTCTGCAGCTCATAACGGTCGCCCATGTATGACCCGAAAACCTTCCAGGTGAAGTCCTTGTCAGCCTGGTTGTCATAGGAGCCCTTCGAGTAAATGTAGTCCATGCCCGCCCCCACCTGAAGGCGCTTGTTGATATTGCCACTGAACAATGCCTGCGTGCGGTCCTGGTTGCTGCGCTTGTCACCACCCGTCGAGTAGCCCACCAGTGTCATGGGTATGCGGGTATTGAAGTAGCGCATCGTCGCCGTGTTGTGCAACCATGGCTGCAGCGCGTCCTCATGGAAGAACTCGCTAGTGATTGGGCGGTTGAAGAAGATTTGGTCCTGGCCAGGAGCACCATAGTTACCCGTCGTGGCCCACACATGACTGGGTCCCCATGGCAAGGCATATCGATGATAATCGACAAATAGCGTGTCGATGGTAGACTGCGTGCGTAGGCCCAGCGGCTCGGTAAGAGCCCAGGCAAACGAAGGCTCAATCTTCTGCTTTTTCTGCGCCAATCCTGCAAAGGCTGCACACAGCGCCAACAATATGATGATTACTCGTCTTTCCATAATAATCGGCAAAGATAGTAAATATAATTGAGAATTGAGAATTGAGAATTGAGAATTTATTGTGGACTGCAAAACACACCCATACTAGCTCACAATGCAAAAGCGCAGGACAATTCGGCATGTCCTGCGCTAATGAGTTGTTTGTAAGAGCATTACTGCTCAAAGGTTTGGGCTACTAGTTGTAACTGCTCGATGATGTCGATGCCTTGCGGGCAATGCGCTTCGCACTGTCCACAGGCAATGCATTCGCTGGCACGGCCATGACTCTTGGCGTGCAGATTGTAGTACATCTGTGAGTTACCCTTTTGGGTTGGGCCCAACATGTGCAGCATGTTATAGACGTTGAAGTACTCGGGGATGCAGATTTGTTGCGGACAACCGTCGGTGCAGTAGTGGCAAGCCGTGCAGGGAATTGCGATGGCTTCACGCATCAACTCGGCAGCCTGTACAACCATCTGCTGCTCATCATCGTTCAACGGCACGAAATCTTGCATGTAGCCCGTGTTGTCATCCATTTGCTCGATGTTGCTCATGCCACTGAGGACTACCATCACGTTGGGCAGCGAAGCCACATATCGTATTGCCCACGATGCTGCACTGGCATCGGGGTCGTGGCTGGCGAACAACGAACGCACTGAGTCGGGCACATTGGCCAATGCCCCACCCCGCACAGGCTCCATCACAATGACAGGCTTGCCGTAGCGCGTACAAATGTCATAACAAGTGTGCGCTTCAACCGCAGGACTCTCCCAATCCAAGTAGTTCACTTGCAATTGGACATACTCAACCTCGGGGTGTTGTTCCAGAAGTCGCTCGAGTAACTGCGTGTCACCGTGGAACGAGAAGCCGATGTGACGTATACGACCTTCTTGTTGCTTGCGGGCGATGAAGCCCCATCCATCGTGCTCATCCATGATGCGCGTATAGTCAGGATTGAGCGCATGCAACCAATAGTAGTCGAAATAGTCAACGCCGCAACGCTCTAGTTGCTCGTTGAAGATGCGCTCCATATCCTCAGTGCTGTTGATGAGCCAGCAGGGCATCTTGCTTGTGACGGTGAAACTGTCGCGCGGATATCGCTCGACAACCGCCTGCCGAAATGCGCCCTCGCTGGCCCCGCCATGATAGGGATAGGCTGTGTCGAAATAGGTGAAACCCCGCTCCATGAACAGGTCAACCATCTGCTTCGTCCGCTCCAAGTCGATACTCGACACATCATTGGGGTCGATGAGCGGCAAGCGCATCAAGCCAAAACCCAGTTTTTTCATGACTTGAGCAGATATCTAATGACCAGATACCCTCCAACGACTTGCAGCACCATGCCCGGGATGCCCAGACGGAAGTCCTGTAGGCCGGCATAGAGCGAGCCATGCATCAACGCCTCGATGCCACAGCCCACCACCTGATAGGCCAACACCACGCCCAAGAGCAACAACAGGCTCACACGGCCTGCGCGATGTGCAACAAAGGCGGCAATCACAGCCAACAGGGTCGACTTGATGAGAATAGCGGGCAGCATGGCAGCCGGTGGCATGCCAAACAACAGATGGTTGAGCACCGGCGACAAGACTGCTGTGAGCAATCCCACCTTCCAACCATACTTGTAAGCCCCCACAAGGGTGAAGAAATAGATGGGCAAGAAGATGAGACCTCCCTGCGGCATCAGGTGGCATAACTGGGGCAACAAGATATTGCCCACGATGAACAGCGAGGCCCACAGATAGGCACGCATCTCGCTATAATTCAGTGAATAGAGCTTTACGGTTGTTTGCATAATTTATCTATTGAAAAGAAGTTGTATTGCGGGATTGCATCTCGGCGAAGTGATCGCGCAGAAGGCGCTCTACCTCTTGGGCTGTTGTTGCCGGTGTGACGATTTGCTCTAAGGGGCATCTTGTGTCACCATCGGGGATGACGATGCGGTCAACAAGTTCGCCATAAGTGTATACGATGCCAGCACAGTCCAGCAAGGGGATTGCCAAGCGGCTGAGTACGTGAGCATAGACCTCGCTCACACCGCCTTGCACCAGCAAGCCCGCCGATGCCTTGCCCACCACCTTGTCGGCCACACGTGCTCCACACAGGCGCCCAGGCTCGTGGTCGAGAAGCCAAACGAGGTCGCGCACCCCCTTCTTGTCGTAGGTGCGCACGTCACCCTGGCGCTCGACCACCAGTGAGCAACCGCTAGAGAGCAATGTGTCGATGAGACGTTGCATCGTTTGCTCAGATGGAGCGTTCG
>JAEEVE010000245.1 GCA_016290765.1 Muribaculaceae bacterium | reverse complement strand
TCAGCTGGATGTTTTCTAGCGCAGTGAGTTCGGGGAACAGTCGCAGTTCTTGCGGTAAGTAAGCGATGTGCCGCTGACGCACATCGCACCATTCGGGCACGGTGAGCATGCGGATGTCGCGCTGGTCAAAGCGCATGGTGCCTGAATAGTCCACGCGGTATCCATAGAGGTAGGCGCACAACGAAGACTTACCCGTGCCGCTCTCGGCCACAATGAGATAGTGCTTGCCTCGCTCCATCGCCAGGTCGCACTGCCACACATCGCTGGGCACCGGTTCACGCCCTGCGAACACCGCCGGCAAGGTATTGTTCAATTCAATCTTTTCCATAAACTGGGAGGGATAACAGCCACACAGTATCATGCATTATGAGATATGCATGATGCATTAATTAATCGTTATCGACCGAACTCTTGTTGGTTTTCTTGTCCTTTTGCTGTGAAGTGTGAGCGTTGGCGCGTGTGCGCGTGGGCAGGTTCTGTGACTGGCTTTGTGCCTTCTGCTGCTTCAGTTTTTCTTGCTGCTCCTGTCTTTTCTTTTGCTGCTCAGACTGCTGCTTCTGTTGTTGCTGAGCCTTCAGGGCGCGTTCCTTGCGCTCTTGCTGCTTCTGCTGTTCAGCTTTCTTTTGCTGCTCAGTTCTCTTCTCTTGTTCAGCCTTCTGCTCGGCGGCTCGCTTCTGCAGCTCCAGTTCCTTGGCGTTCTGCTCGGCCTTTAGTTTTCTTTCTTTCTCCTTTTGCTTTTGCTCTTTTTCCTTTTGCTTGCGCTCTTGTTCGGCTTTCTTCTTAGCCTCTTCTTGTGCTAGCTTCTGAGCGCGCTCGCGAGCCTTTTGCTCCTTTTCCTGCTTCTTTTTCAGCTCTTTTTCTTGCTGCTTGGACATGGTTGGAGCCTCCTTCACCTTCACGCCGGTCGGCTTCTCCTGGTTCTCGACCAGGTCGGTGTTGGTGCGCTTCTTCTGCCCAATGCGTTGACTGCGAATCATGATGTCGTTCAATGAGCGGCCTTTGTTAAAGCAACTCAAGTCAACATTGGTGCTAATGCCACGGATGCGGCCTCGCTCGCTGAACTGCCACATCACCCAGTCATTGCCGCTTTTGAGTGTGGGCTGGCTGGTACTATATCGGGCGATAAACAGGGGATAGATGTTAAATGATCGTCCCAGGATGTTGTCGTAGAACGAACTGCTGGTATAGATGAGCGGTCGGCAACCATAGTGCTCCTCGACGAGGTCGGCAAACAGCTTTACCGAGTCGCGCAACTGCTGGTTGGTCCATCCTTGGCGCACCTCCACATCGATGACTGGCAATAAGTCTTGCTCGTTTTTCTTCACGACACGGGTAAAGTTGGCAAACTGGTCGCGGATGCGGCTGCCGGTGCGCAAGAAGTGGTAGCTGCCCACCTTGATGCCATGCTTGTGTGCATTCTCCAAGTTGTATCGGTACAGGTTGCTCACATAGGTAGCACCCTCGGTGGCCTTGATATAGACATACTTGATGTTCTTGTCCTTGGCAACTTCGGTCCAGTCGATTCGCTTCTGGTGGTCACTGATGTCAATGCCGTCGTAGTGGCGTGTCTCGCGAGGTTCCTCGGCCTTTTCTTTTTCTTGATCCTTTTCTTTGTCCTTGACGTCGTCATCAGGAGTAGCTTGCAGGCTGGGCACAGATGCAGCGGCAACGGCATAAGCAGGCTTGCCAATGGCACAAGCCATGGCGAAAAATAGGATGATAATCAGTAAATGTATATGTCGGTGCATGAATTACTTGCTTCGGTTAGGCCGACAAAGATACTACAATTATTGTAAACAACCGACTCCACCTGCCCAAAAAACGGCTCTTTTACGACTTTTTATGTTTTGTCATTTGATTGAAGTTGTGTAATTTTGCCGAAAA
Source organism: Muribaculaceae bacterium (assembly GCA_016290765.1). GTDB lineage: Bacteria > Bacteroidota > Bacteroidia > Bacteroidales > Muribaculaceae > Sodaliphilus. The sequence goes on along the minus strand of JAEEVE010000245.1, from coordinate 2,452 downwards.
AACAGGAAGAAAATATGATTGAAGTAGGAATGAGACACCTCAGTGCGCTCACTGTCGACGAGTCGGTGACCGCAGTTGCAATGGGTTCGGGCGATATGGCAGTGCTGGCGACGCCCGCCATGTTGGCATTGATGGAAAATGCCGCCATGCTCGCTGTGGCGCCTGAGCTGCCCGAAGGTTGCACGACAGTGGGTGGGCACATTGACGCATCGCATGTTCGCCCCACTCCTGTGGGTGAACGCGTCACAGCGCTGGCCGAGGTCACTCGTGTCGACGGCCGCAAGATAGAGTTTGCCGTGGCGGCTTATGCTGGCGACACCCTTATTGGCGAGGGCACCCACCTGCGCTTTGTCGTTGACCGCGAGAAATTCTTGGCGCGCCTGAACGCCTGATTGCTGTGAAGCCCTATCGCTGGAAGTAGCGGCCGACGACGGGCACCTTGACAAGAAGGCGCTCCATGTGCTCGCGCTTGAACACCACGCCGCAGAAGAGCAGCAACAACACCGTGCGGTAGGCGGTGCCGAGCCATTCGTTGTCAATCTTTACCATGAGTGCAGCGGCGCTGAGCACTGCAGCAAGCACCGCGTAGAGCGCCATGTCGCGCAGCGGGAACTTGACGGGATAGTAATGCTGGCCCACAAAGTAGCTTAGCAACATCGCCGAGCCATAGGCAGCAACACCTGCCCAGGCACATGCCATATAGCTGTATTGCGGGATAAACAGCCAATTGACCAGCAGCAGCATCAGACAGCCGATACCCGAGAAAATGGCTCCCCACAACGTCTTGTCGGTGAGCTTGTACCAGAACGAAAGGTTAAAGTAGATGCCCATCATAATTTCGGCAGCCATGACGATGGGCACCACGCGAAGTCCCTCCCAGTAGTCGGGTGCGATGATGTGCTTGAGCACGTCTATGCCCGCCAGCACGGCCAGGTAGGCGATTAGGGTGAAGATGAGGAAGTACTTCATCGCGTCGGCCTGCATCTGCTTTTGCTTCTCGACATCCTCGGTGTTGCGGCTGTTGCCGAACACAAACGGCTCGTAGGCATAGCGGAAAGCCTGGGTGATGAGCGCCATGATCATCGCTATCTTGATGGCGGCACCGTAGATGCCCAACTGGGCCGCGCCGTCAGTGCCAGGATAGAATTTAGGGAAGACAATTTGTGACGCGCTCTGGTTGATGACACCTGCCACGCTCAAGATGAGGATGGGCCAACTGTAGTGCAGCATGCGGCGCAGCAGCGACCAGTCCCAGCGCCACGGCACGGCGGTGAGCTCCTTGTACATGCACACCATGATGAACAGGGTGCACGCCAGGTTGAGGTAGAACACATAGCCTACGCCAATGGTGGGGCTGTAAATGGTGCCCACGGCATCGGGCCAGCGCTGGTATAGTGCAGGAAGAGCCACGAAGTAAAGTAGGTTCAGACTAATGTTCAGGAAGATGAACAACAACTTGAGGGTAGCGAACTTGAGGGGCAGATTCTTGTAACGCAGGTAGGCGAAGATGATGGCCTGGAATGCGTCGAGCGCAACCACGATGGCCATAGTGATGATATAACTCGGGTGCTGGACATAGGCCATGCCCATCCAGGGCGCTATCCAGCCTATGCAGCTCACCACCAGCGACACGAACACCAGCGAGGTGAACCCCACGGTGATGAGTGTGGTGCTGTAGACGCGGTCGGGGTTCTCGTCCTTCTTGTTAGCATAGTAGAAGAAGGTGGTTTCCATGCCGTAGGTGAGCAAGGCAAGTAACAATGCCGTGTAGGCGTAGGCATTGGTGACGATGCCATAGTCGCCGCTGGCAGCCGACATCTTGGCGGTGTAGAGCGGCACGAGCAGGTAGTTGAGGAAACGTCCGACGATGCTGCTCAACCCATATATTGCGGTGTCTTTCGCGAGTGATTTTAGATTGGCCATGTTTTTTTAGTGTTGCTAGAGAATCTAGAAAATCTAGAGCCTCTAGAAAAATAATTAAAACAAACTACCTGTTTGGCTCAGGGGGGTGCGGCCCAGGTGGGTGTAGGCCAGCTGGGTCACTTCACGGCCACGGGGGGTGCGCTTGATGAAACCTTCCTTGATGAGGTAGGGCTCGTAGACTTCCTCGACGGTGCCGGGATCCTCGCTCAGCGCTGTGGCGATGGTGGTGATGCCCACGGGGCCGCCACCAAACTTGTCGATGATGGTGGTCAAGATCTTGTTGTCGATCTCGTCCAGGCCATACTTGTCAATGTTCAGCGCCTCGAGGGCGTAGCGGGCGATGTCGGTGTCAATTTTGCCGCTACCTTTTACCTGGGCGAAGTCGCGCACACGGCGCAACAGCGAGTTGGCGATGCGTGGCGTGCCACGGCTGCGCATGGCAATCTCGAGGGCTGCCTCGTCGGTGATGGGCACCTGCAGCAGTCGTGCCGAGCGCTCGACAATGCCTTCGAGCACCCCGTGACCGTAA